>CBFGVE010000474.1:0-2436 GCA_965651915.1 uncultured bacterium | reverse complement strand
GCCCCGGGGGCGCATGCGAGCTGCCAGGGGACTTTTCCCCCGGCGTTCCTCCGGCTGCTGCTGTTCTTCGAACAAATCCATGACTGCGCTGAAACCTCGTTGAAAAAGAAAACCCCGCCTTGCCGCTGAGAGCAGATAACTCTGGACCTCGTAATTTAACGAGGTGGGCACCCTGCCAGCCGGGTTCCAAGTCCCCCGAAGGGGCGTGAGGGCAACGGCCGGACGCTGAGCGCCCATAGTGGAAAGTACTGGGTCAGAGTAGTTTAGCCCAATCGCGAACAAGGCAGGGTGATCAAAAAGATTCCTGCCGGGAGCGCTGGATTTTAAAGAACAGGATCAAAACGCCAACCGGACCGATACATCCGGGTTCGCCCGGCTGCCCGATGGTGGCGGGGGACGCTCGCCCGTACACAGACAGGGACAAGGCCCCAGCTCCACGCATGGGAGGTTCTCCCGGCAAAGGGCCCTCCATGACGGCGCTCCGCCGACTCCACACCCTGAAGGATGCGTAGCCAGAAGGCGGCGACCATGCACAGCAGCGTTTCGATTCTTGGTTGGACGTTATGGTCCATAGACTCAGCTTCGTTTCAGGCGGCGAAGTTCTAGCCCTCCCGAATCTCCGCGCCGAGTGCTTCCTTGAGTCTGTTCTTCACCCCATCGTGGAGCCGATTGGTCTCCTCGTCCGTCAGACTGCGCTCGGTAGATCGATAGGTTAGCGAATAGGCTAGGCTCCTCCGATGTTCACCAATACTTTCTCCGACGAATATATCAAACAATTGGATGTTTTCCAATTCTTTCGGAGCGCGCTGCCGAATTTGCGCGAGAACTTGGCCGTGAGTCACCGTTTTATCAAGAATTAGGGCCATATCGCGGCTCACCGGCGGGTAGGGGGCCAGCGGGGTGAAGCGGGCTATGTCCTGGCGGGCGCCAAGCAGCGGTTCGGCGCGCAGCTCGGCCAGGGGCAGGGGGTCGCTGATCCTCCATTCCTGTCGGATGCGGCGGTGGAGCAGGCCGATTTCCCCGACGCGTTCCGCACCGAGCCAGATCTCGGCGGCGAAGCCCCGCTCGTAGGCCGGCAGGTCCGCAGGCCGGTACTCGCAGCCGGTGAGACCCAGCGCCCCGACCAGGGCGTCGATGAGCCCCTTCAGCCAAAGAAAGGCCTCGCCCGGCTCTGTCGGCTGCCGCTTCTGGAGGGCGGATTTTCCGACTGGCCCAAGCAGGCCGATTCCGATGCGGGTGTCTTCCTCGGACTCCCCGGGAGCGGGGTCGGTGCGGAAGGTCCGGCCAATTTCAAAGAAGGCGGCTTCATCGATCTGCCGGGAGCGGTTGCGGGCGAGCGACTCCGCCATCTGGGGAACCAGCGATGGGCGCAGGGCCGACTGTTCGCTGCTGATGGGATTGGGAAGCACGATGGGGCTTGCGGTGGTGCCGAAGAGTCCCAGGAGCTGTTCCGAAACCAGGCTGTAGTTCATGGTCTCCTGGAGCCCGAGGCCTGCGAGAATGTCGCGCAGGCGGCGAAGACCAGGAGCGTCGCCGTTGGTCGCTCCGGGAACGATCCGCCCGGTGGGCTGGCGTGCGGGAATCTTGTCGAGTCCGTGGACGCGGGCGATTTCTTCGATGAGATCGACCTCCCGGGTGAGATCGGTGCGGAAGCTGGGAATGTCGAGGGTACAGCCTTCGCGGTGGGGGTCGCGCACCCCAAGACCCAGCGAGGTGAAGATGCGCTGCACTTCTGCTACGTCGATTTCGATACCGATGAGGGCATTCATACGGTCGTAGCGGAAGCCGATGCTGTGGGATGGTGCGGGGTGGGGGTAGGCGTCCACAATGCCGGGCGCGACCGTCCCGCCGCCGAGTTCGGCGAGGAGGCAGGCGGCACGGCGGCTGGCCCACTCAACGCCTTCGATGTCCACGCCGCGCTCGAAGCGGTGTGAGGATTCGGTCCGAAGTCCCACGCTGCGGGACGCATTGCGAACCAGTGAGGGATGGAAGCTGGCGCTTTCGAGCAGCACCTCGGTCGTGCTGCTGCGGATTTCGCTGCCCGCTCCTCCCATTACGCCCGCTAGGGCGACGGGGTCGGTGCCGTCGGCTATCACCAGGAGTTCGGGACTAAGGGTGCGAGCCTGTTCGTCTAACGTGACCAGCACCTCGTTGGACCGGGCCCTCCGCACCGCGATGCGGTTCTTTTTGAGCAGGGCGCGGTCGAAGGCATGGAGTGGCTGGCCGGATTCGAGCAGCACGTAGTTGGTGACGTCGACTAGGTTGTTGATGGGGCGGATGCCGCAAAGGCGGAGTCTGCGCTGCATCCAGTCGGGGCTGGGTTTCACGGTCAGGCCCCTGACGATGCGTGCGGTGTAGCGGGGGCAATCGGCCGAGTCCTCGACATCGACCTGCACCTCGGTCGAGGCGGGAGCGCCACCCTCGCGCAGGACGGGC
>CBFGVE010000473.1:0-2458 GCA_965651915.1 uncultured bacterium | reverse complement strand
AAAGCGCCCGGGTGATGAAGAAGGCTGTCGCCTACCTCGAACCCTACTTCCTCGACGCCAAGGGAGAGACCCAGTCCAAGGGGCGCATCCTGCTCGCCACGGTAAAGGGCGACGTGCACGACATCGGTAAAAATATCGTGGGCGTGGTGCTCCAGTGCAACGGCTACGAGGTCATCGACCTCGGGGTGATGACGCCGGCCTCGAAGATCCTCGCCACCGCCCGCGAGCGCGCGGTCGAGGCGATTGGCCTTAGCGGGCTCATCACTCCCTCGCTCGACGAGATGTGCCATGTCGCCGCCGAGCTGAAGCGCGAGGGCTACACCCAGCCGCTGCTGATAGGCGGGGCGACCACCTCCAAGGTCCACACCGCGGTGAAGATCGAGCCCCACTACGACCAGCCCGTGGTCTACGTCCCGGACGCCTCCCGCGTGGTCAACGTGGTCAGCCGCCTGCTCAGCGACGAGAACAAAACCGCCTTCGCCGAGGAGGTGCGCACCGAATACGCGGGGATACGCGAGCGCCGCCTCGCCACCAAGCGGGCCGAGAACTGGCTGCCCATCGACGAGGCCCGCCGCCGCGGGCTTGCTACCGACTGGGCGTCCGCCGCACCGGTGAAGCCCAGCTTTCTCGGGCTGCGTACCTTCGACGACTACCCGCTCGAGCGCATCATCGACCGCATCGACTGGTCGCCCTTCTTCGCCTCGTGGGAGCTGCACGGGCGCTATCCGGACATCTTTCAGGACGCGCTCATCGGCGAGGAGTCGAAGCGGCTCTTCGACGACGCCCAGGACATGCTCCGCCGCATCCTAGAAGGCAAGTGGCTCACCGCCCGCGCGGTCATCGGCTTCTGGCCGGCCAGCCGGGTTGGCGACGACGTGGAACTGTATGCCGACGACGCCCGCGCCGAGGTCCTCGAGCGCTTCCACTTCATCCGCCAGCAGATGGCCAAGGGGACCGACAAGCCCAACCTCTCGCTCGCCGACTTCGTCGCCCCCAAGGAGAGCGGCGTCGCCGACTACATCGGCGCCTTCGCCGTCTGCACCGGCTACGGGGTGGACGAGCGCGCCGCCGAATTCGAGAAGCAGCTCGACGACTACAGCGCGATCCTGTTCAAGGCCCTGGCCGACCGCCTGGCCGAGGCCTTCACCGAGCACCTGCACGAGCGGGTGCGCAAGGAATTCTGGGGCTACGCCGCCGACGAGCAGCTCGACAACGACGCCCTCATCCAGGAGCAGTACCGGGGCATCCGCCCCGCGCCGGGCTATCCCGCCTGCCCCGACCACACCGAGAAAGGCCCGCTGTTCAAGCTGCTGGAGGCGACCGAGCGCATCGGCCTGAACCTGACCGAAAGCTTCGCCATGTGGCCGGGCGCGGCGGTGAGCGGCTTCTACTTCGCGCACCCTGCGGCGCAGTACTTCGGCATCGGCAAGATCAACCGCGACCAGGTCGAGGACTACGCCGCCCGCAAGGGCCAGACCGTGGAGCACACCGAGAAATGGCTTTCGCCGATTCTCGGCTACGACCGGTAGCGGCTGGAGGCATCGTGCCCCCGCCCGCCTGGCAAGATCGGCGGGGCTGCATGTGCCGGGCTGTCCGGACTATTTTTTGAATCGCCCCAGCTTGATTTGGGGAGAGTCTTTCCGTCCACCGGGGCGAGCCCGGTGGGGCGGGGAAGATGGCGGACTGATCAAGATCGACAAAGATCGCGACAAAGATTTTCCACCCGACACCCCCTCCCCGACACCCCTCCCCGAACTTCCAAGGTTCGGACAACAGGCACTGGATTTTGTCCAAGGCTTGGAATCAGTGTTCCATGGAGGCTTCGATCACCGGGGCGGGGCCCGCCCCCTCGGGCTCGCGCACCGAGTCGATCATGTCCCGAACTTCCTGGCTGGGGGCGGGGAAGAAGGGCGTAAGGCCGAGGGTGATGGCGAAGTTGAGCAGCATGCCCACCGATCCTATGCCCTGCGGGCTGACGCCCTGGGGCAGGAAGCCGAAGGTCCAGGGCTCCATCCCCCTGAACACGCACAGGACGATGTAGGTGGCGGTGAATACGACGCCCGCGACCATGCCGGCCACGGCGGGCACCGTTCCCACCCGCTTGCTGAAGATGCCAAGGACGATGGTGGGGAAGAAGCTCGCGGCGGCGAGGCCGAAGGCGAAGGCGACGACCTCGCTGACGAAGCCCGGCGGGTAGATGCCGAAGATCCCGGCGATGACCACGGCAACGCCGATGACGGCGCGGCCGACGAGCAGGCGGTTCTTCTCGGTGGCCTCGGGATTGATCACGCGGTAGTAGAGGTCGTGGGCGACGCTCGAGGAGATGACCAGGAGCAGGCCGCTGGCGGTGGAGAGCGCGGCGGCGAGCCCGCCGGCCGCCATCAGGGCGATGATCCAGTTGGCCAGCTCGGCCATCTCGGGGGTGCCCGCAATGTCCAGGTACTTCGCCAGCGGTTGC
>CBFGVE010000472.1:0-2459 GCA_965651915.1 uncultured bacterium | reverse complement strand
GCCTTCGCGCTGACCATGCTGATTGGTATTGTCCTGGGCATCTACTCGACCGTGTTCATCGCTACGCCCGTAATGCTGATGTGCCACCCCAAGAGCGGCGTGAAGGTCTAGTCGGGTGAACAAGCGCTGGGAGGTTCAGGCTGGGTCTGAAGTCCGCGCTGGAGCCCTCCGGCAGGCCTGCGGAATCTCCGGGCCCCTGGCGGCGGTGCTCGCCGCCAGGTGCTTCGCCGATGCCGCCGAGGTGGACCGGTTCCTGCGCCCGCGCCTCAGCGATCTGGGCGATCCGCTGGATCTCCCCGGCATGGCCGCCGCCGTGGACCGCATCTGGCAGGCGCTCGAACGCGGGGAGACCGTCGTCGTGTACGGCGACTACGACGTGGATGGCATCACCAGCACCGCCCTGCTGTCCAAAGTGCTGGAGCACCTCGGCGGCACCGTCCGCACCTTCCTCCCGCACCGGGTCGACGACGGCTATGGCCTCACCGCCGAGCCCGTCGAGCGTTGCGTCCGCGACCATTCTCCGGGCCTGACCATCACCGTCGATTGCGGCACCAACTCGCCCGAGGCCTCGCGCCGCGCCCGCGAGCTGGGCGTGGACCTGATCGTCACCGACCACCACGAGCCCGCCGCCGAACGGTCCGAGGCCTGCGCGATCGTAAACCCCAAGCTGGGCACCGATCCCGACCTGCACAAGCTTGCCGGGGTGGGGGTGGCCTTCAAGCTCTGCCACGCGCTGCTCAAGGTGGGCCGCCAGCGGGGCATCGCCGCGGCGACCGCGCTTGACATCCGGCCCCTGCTCGACCTGGTCGCGGTGGGCACCGTGGCCGACGTGGTGCCGCTGAGCGGCGAGAACCGCCGGCTCACCTACCACGGACTCGCCGCGCTCAACCAGACTGCCAATCTGGGCTTGAAAACCCTGGTCGAGGTAGCCGGCGTGAAAGGGGCGCTGGAGGCCTACCACATAGGCTTCGTGCTCGGCCCCCGCCTCAACGCTGCGGGTCGGCTCGGCGCGGCAGCCGCCTCGCTGGAGCTGCTGACTACCCCCGACCCGGCGCGCGCCCGCAAGCTGGCGCTGGAGCTGGACGCGGTGAACCGCGAGCGCCGCGATACCGAGACCGCAATCTACGAGGAGATCGCTGATCGGCTCGACTCCGAATTCGATCCAGCCCAGACCTCCGCCATCGTGGTGTGGAAGCGGGGCTGGCATCCCGGCGTCATCGGTATCGTCGCCGGCCGCATCTGCCGACGCTACCACCGCCCTGCGGTAGTCATCGGCATCGACGAGGAAGGCGTCGGCAAAGGCTCGGGCCGCAGTATCGAGGGCTTCGATCTCGTCGAAGGGCTTTCCGCATGTTCCGCTCTGCTGCGTACCCATGGCGGACACCAGATGGCGGCGGGCCTATCCATCCGCGAGGAGGATGCCCCCGCCTTCGCCGAGGCGTTCAGCGCCTTCGCCCGCTCGGCCCTGCGGCCCGAGGACCTGGTGCCCAGGGTCAAGATCGATGCCCGGATCGAGTTGGGCGACCTGGGCGTCCCCGAGGTCAAGGAGCTGGAGGCCATGCAGCCCTTCGGCATCGACAACCCCCGCCCCGTATTCGCCTCCACCGGGGTCGCCGTGCTGACCTCCACCATCGTCGGCCAGAACCACCTCAAACTCAAGCTCGCCTCGGGCGGCAGCACCCTCGACGCCATCGGATTCGGCATGGGCGAAACCGTGCTGCCCGAAGGCCCCATCGACGTCGCCTACCAGCCCAAGATCGACACCTTCGGCGGCCGCGAGCGCGTCCAGCTCCAGCTCGTGGATCTCCGCGCTTCGGACTTGAGCGCTTCCCACCTTTGATGTACAGTGTGCAGCGAAAGTGTGGTTCCAATCATGACAGCGTCACTCGAAAAACTGGAGCAGGAAATTCTCGGGCTTTCGGGCCAGGAGCGTGCTTTTCTAGCGGATCGACTCCTTGGCTCGCTGGGCAGCGAACCGCTCTCGGATAGTGAATCGGCTTGGCTTACGGAAGTGGATCGTCGCTATGCGGGATTCAAAACGGGAGCGAGGATCCCCATTCCCTCTGGCAGCGTCTTCGCTGATGCGGATAAGCTGCTTCAATGAACCACGCAGTTTTTGACCCTGATGCTCGGCGGGAGTTTCTTCTGGCTGTAGAATACTACGAAGGGTGCCAGAAGGGTCTTGGCCAGCGCTTTAAGTCTTCAGTAGAAGTTGCCCTGGATCGGGCCGCTTCAAATCCGTTGCTGTATCGAGTGTTGCGGTCCCCCTTTCGCCGCTGCATGATTTCGGGTTTTCCCTATCTGTTGATTTTTTCGATTGAGCCCAGCTTCATCTTTGTTGTCGCAGTGGCACACACCAGCCGGAAGCCTGATTTCTGGGTTGGCCGAGTTGGTGGGGCCATTTAGCGAGGTTTTCCAACCCCCGGACAAGCGGGCTGGAATCCGGTCCAAGTTTCGGA
>CBFGVE010000471.1:0-2462 GCA_965651915.1 uncultured bacterium | reverse complement strand
ACTTGAGGATGCCCGCAGTATAGAAATAGATCGCCCGCTCGGAGAGTACCACCGAGAAGCTTTCGAGGAAGGCGAGGAGGAAGAGCCGGGAGCGACGGGACATGGCGCGCATAGTAGGCGATGGCCGCGCCGAATCAATCCCAATGCGGGTTAAGGGTTGACTGCCCCGGAAAGTTTCCCATCATGCAGGCCAACCCAGCCCCCAGTCTCCCCATGCCCGCCCGTTCCTCCACCCAGTTCCGCCACCGATTTTTTCCCGACGCCACCGCGGCGGACTGGAAGGACTGGCGCTGGCAGCTCCGCAACCGGATCCGCGATCTCGAAGGAGTCGAGCGGCTGTTCGCCCTCTCAAACGACGAGCGCGAAGCGCTGCAACGCGGGCGCCGCACCCTGCCGGTCGGCTTCACTCCCTACTACGCCAGCCTGCTCGACCCCGCCAATCCCGCCCAGGCCCTGCGCCGCACGATGCTCCCCTCGGCTGCGGAGTTCGCGGTCTCGCCCGGCGAACGCGCCGACCCCCTCGGCGAGGAGGCCCACAGCCCCCTGCCCGGGCTGGTCCACACCTATCCGGACAAGCTGCTGTTCCTGGTGACCGACTTCTGCGCAACCTACTGCCGCTACTGCACCCGCTCGCGCATGGTCGGCGGCGGCGAGTTCCTGCCCGACAAGGATCAGTGGGAGCGGTCGCTGGACTATCTTCGGAGCCAGCCCGGCATACGCGACGTGCTGCTCTCGGGCGGCGACCCACTGATCCTCTCCGACGAGCGGCTCGAATGGCTGCTCACCCGTATCCGGGCCGTCCCCCACGTCGAGCTGATCCGCATCGGCACCAAGATCCCGGCGGTGCTGCCGCAGCGCATCACGCCCGCCCTCACCCGCGTCCTGCGCAAGGCGCATCCGCTGTGGATGAGCGTACACTTCACCCATCCCGACGAACTCACCCCCGAGGTCGTCCGCGCCTGCTCGCGCCTGGCCGATGCCGGCATTCCGCTGATGAGCCAGACCGTTCTGCTCAAGGGCGTGAACGACGACGAGGCCACGCTCAAGGCGCTGTTCAACGGGCTGCTGCGCTGCCGGGTGAAACCCTACTACCTCCACATGTGCGATCCCGTGCTGGGCTCGTCCCACTTCAAGGTGGCGCTGGAGCGCGGCCAGGAGCTAATCCGCTCCCTACACGGCCACACCACCGGCTACGCGGTGCCGATGCTGATGATCGACGCGCCGGGAGGCGGGGGGAAAGTGCCGGTGGGGCCGAGCTACATCGAGGGGCGCGACGGCGGCGACCTGCTGCTGCGCAGCTACCGGGGGGAGATCTACCGCTATCCCGATCCGGTGGCCTAGGCGGTCAAGCCCGCTACTCGCTCGACTTGAGCAGGCGGTCGATTAGCACAAAAGCGAGGGCGGCGCGCTCGTTTCGGCTGTAGGCGGACTCGATTTCGGCGATGCCCGCCTGGATCTTGGGCGAGGTCTTCTCATCCTCGAAGGCGAGGCGGAAGGCGCTGCGGAGCTGGCCCTCGTTGATGCAGTAGACGGACTCTCCCCCGAGGAGGTCGATGGGTTTCACGCTCATGGCTAGGCTCCGAAACTCGACCCGCAGCCGCAGGACTTGGTGGCGTTGGGGTTCCGGAAACGGAAGCCGGAGGTCACCAGGTCGTCGGAATAGTCGATCTGCAAGCCGTCGAGGAACAGGGCGCTGCCGGAGTCGGCCACCACGCGGATGCCCTCCTCGCTGTACAGCGTCTCGTCCGCGTCGGTCAGCTCGGAGTCGACCGAGGCCGAATAGGTCATGCCCGAGCAGCCGCCGGGAATGACGGAAATACGGAGGAAATTGGTCGCGCCAACATCAAGATTGCGAAGCTCCTGCTTCGCCCGGTCCGAAATTACAATGGCCATACGCTAGAGTCTCCAGTGGAGGTGAAAGAACGCCAAGCTACGGCCACGCCCACAGACTGTCAAGAGGACCCCAGCAAAATATCCCCCAACCCGAACCAGCCCCATGCCGCATGGCCGTTCCGAGCTTCCCTGGGATACTGGTGGAGATGCGATCCTTTCTTGCCCGTGATCCGGGGCTGGTGTAGCCTCCGAAGCCTGATCCAACTCCACGCGAAGGCTCGCACGTCTATGGCCGTCGAACGCATTTTTTTGGGCTGGGACGTTTCGGTTCCCGAGGCGCTGCGGCGGTTTATGCTGCCGGGACCGCTGGCCGGACCCGCCGATCTGTCGCGTACCCTGCTCATCGTCCCCACCCGCCAGGCGGGCCGCCGGCTACTGGAGCACCTCGCCCTGTACTGCTCGGACCAGGGAACCGCCCTGCTCTCCCCCCTCACCGACACCCCCACCGGCTTTCTCCGCTCCTGCCCGCTCGACCACCCCGTGGCCTCGCCCCTCGCCGTATCGGCGGCCTGGGCCCGCCTGCTGCTCGACCAACCCTACCGTGGGCTGCAGGCCCTCTTCCCCGCCGA
>CBFGVE010000470.1:0-2468 GCA_965651915.1 uncultured bacterium | reverse complement strand
AACAGATTAACGAGCTGGAAATCTCGCCCAGCCTCCTGAAAACCGCTGCCCGCTAATCCGTTTTCTATTCAGCTTTCCGGGTCCGATCCTGCCGGGCTTAGAGACTGATGTAGTCGAAACCGAGCTCGCGGGCCTCGTCGCGGTCGAAATGGCTCTTCACATCGACCAGGATACGCGTGCGCATCCGCTGAGCCAGCGCCGGCAGCCCAACCTCGCGGAAAGCCTTGTGGGCATTGATCAAAATGACGGCGTCGATCTCCCTGACCTGCTCCCAGGAGAGCGTTTCAAGCCCGAACTCCCGCTGAATCTGCTCGGGCTCGACCATGGGTTCCCATACCGCAACGTGGGCCCCGTAGCTGCGGACAAACTGGACCACGTCCACCGCGCGGGTGTTGCGGAAGTCCGGCACATCCTCCTTGAAGGTCATGCCCATGATCCATACCCGCGCGTCCCGTGGCAGCACGCCCGCGCGGTTGAGCGCCCGTATGGCCAGATCGCCCACGTGCGCCCCCATCGAATCGTTGATCCGCCGGCCGGACAGAATGACCTCGGGAAGGTAGCCAAGCTGTACCGCGCGGTGCGTGAGATAGTAGGGATCCACCCCGATGCAGTGGCCGCCGACCAGGCCAGGATGGTACTTGTGGAAGTTCCACTTCGTTCCCGCCGCCTCCAGCACGTCGCGGGTACGCAGCCCCATGATCTGGAAGATCTTCGACAGTTCGTTCATTAGGGCGATGTTCAAGTCGCGCTGTACGTTCTCGATTACCTTGGCCGCCTCGGCGGTCTTGATCGTGGGAGCCTGGTGAATGCCCGCCTTGATGATCGCGCCATACACCGCCGCCGCGCGGGCACAGGACTTCTGGTCATGCCCGCTCACGATTTTCACGATCTGCTCGATGGTATGCTGCTTGTCGCCCGGATTCACCCGCTCGGGCGAGTAGGCGAGGTCGAACTCGCCCAGCTTGAGACCCGATTTCGCCTCGAGAATCGGCAGGCAGATTTCTTCCGTGACGCCGGGATACACCGTGCTTTCGTACGCCACCAACATGCCTGGGCGCAGGATCGCGCCGACCGTCTCCGAGGCGCGTTCCAGCGGCGTTAGGTCGGGGTCCTTGGACTGCGTCACCGGCGTGGGCACCGCCACAACGATAAAGGTACAGTCCGCCAGATCGCGCGGGTCGGCGGTGAACGAAAGGTTGGGGTGGCGCAGCGCCTCGGCAGAGACCTCGCCAGTGTGGTCGCGACCCGACTGCAGTTCCCGGATCCTGCTCTCCTTCGCGTCGAATCCCACCACAGGGAAGTGGGCTGAAAAGGCTGCCGCCAGAGGCATGCCGACATATCCAAGACCCACAACGCCAATCTTCTCGTTTGCAGCAGTCATTCGCAACCTCTCGGGGATAGGGATTCGGGCATGAAAACTAGGGCTTCCACAGATAAAGAATCTCCGGGGATGCACGCAACCCCAGCGATTCGGCCAGCGACGATACGGGCTGGGCTTGAGCGAACAGATCCCGGAACGTTACCTCGCGACTATAGCGGACCACACGCACGGCGGGCTCGTCCAGCAGTTCCGCCATACGGGCGACCGCGTCATCCCAATAGCCAAGCTGATCGACCAGCTTGTGCTCCAGCGCCGCACCGGCCGGGAACACCCGGCCATCGGCCAGAGTGGACAGCGCGTCATCGCCGAGACTTCGGCGCTCCGCCACGATTCCGCGGAAGCGGTCATACATGTCGTCGATGAGTACCTGGAGGAGGTCCACCTGGCCGGGCTGCACCTCGCTGAACGGATTAAGCAGATCCTTGTTCGCCCCCGACTTGATCGTGGTCGCGGTAACGCCGACGCGGTCGCTCAGCTCCTTCCAGTTCAAGGCCTGCATGATGACGCCGATGGAGCCGACCACCGCCGTCGGCTCGGCGACGATCCAGTCGGCGGCCACCGCCACGTAGTAGCCCCCCGAGGCCGCCATGTCCCGCGTGACCGCCAGCACCCGCCGGTCCTCGCGGCTTTCGCGGAAGCGGCGCAGCGCCTGGTAGATTTCGTCGCTCGGCGACACCGCACCGCCCGGGGAGTCGACCTCGACGATGACGCCCCTCACCGCGCGGTCGGCCGTCGCAGCCCGGATCTGGGCCAGAATCCGTTCGATCTTGTCTCCCGGCGGGCCGAACAGCCCCCCCGAGTCGCCGCGCATGATCACCCCCTCGACCGCGATGCGGACAACCTTGACCTCGCCCGACCCAAACGACCAGTGCTCGCGGAGCCGGGGAAACTCGTCCTCGCCCTGGCCCTTCCGGGCGGCTCGCGTATCCCCCCGGCCGGCCAGGCTCCCCGCGACCAGCACCGCATTGAGGAGCAGGCTGCAAGCTAGCCCGAAGGCCAACAGAGCCAGAAATATGTAGACTACAGGGGATCGTTTTTGGCTTCGGGCATCCATGGGCGCCACCTATCTGGGATAAGGGTGAAAGGG
>CBFGVE010000469.1:0-2475 GCA_965651915.1 uncultured bacterium | reverse complement strand
GAGGCGGAATCCTGGGCAAAAGCCGGGAGTCCAGCGATGCTTCCAGCAACAAGGAGAAGGAGGATGGAAGGTTTCATAGCGAGCCATACTCCTGGCGGACGCTGCGCAGCAAGGGATAACCCCGTTCGGAAAGCTGCTCGGCAATGAGGCGGAGCTGGGCTGCGGCCTGGGCTTCGTCTGACTGGTCGACCAGGGGCAGGCGCGCCGCGCATTCGGCGACAAGCGCCCACTGCAGGCCTTCGATCTTCTCACGGTTCTTATGCAGGCGGTCCTGGATGTGCCGTAGCGCATAGTCGCGGCGGTCGGGGGTGATGGTGAACTCAGGCGGTATCGCCTCCGCCCCTTCCGGCGCGAAAGGGGCTTCGGGGTCGTAGAGATCGAGGAAGTAGGCGGCATCGGCGGCGGGTTCGACACCACCCGAGTCGGGCTGGTAGCGGAGTGCTCGGTGGTAGAGATCCAGACCGAAACGTTCTAGGTCGTCCAGAGCCAGGGCCGACTGCAGCAGGTGCTGAAAGGCTTGGTCCTCGGGGAGTCCGTCGCGCCAATGGACGCGGCTGGCATCGTCAAAGGCGGGAAGGCCTGCCGCCTGTTCCCAATCGTCGAGCACGCGGTCGATGCGGAGGATGAGCTGTTGTTTCCACATCTCGAGAATGACCGGGCCTCGGCTGGCGGTCGCCATACTCTGCCCAATTACCATGAGGCGCACGATGATGGCGAGGATGAGCACCAGCGGAAGCGACACCTGGACCAGCGCGTCGTTGGGACTCAGCGCGAACATGCGCCGCGGCGGGGCGGCGGCGAGGTCGTCGATTGCCCGGACGGGCCTCATCTCATCGTAGCGGTTTCTCATGGCGTGGCATCGTGCAGGTCGGCAAGCTGGGCGAAGGCCCGGCGCACGGAGCCTCGCTCGCGCCGACGGTCGTCCCGCTCCATCTCCAAGATAGAAAGCACGCTGGACCGCTGGCTGCGCGCTTCGTCCAGTGCGGCAAGAATGGCGGAGCGATGGTCTGCCGAAGCCCGACGATCTCCCTCGGCCTGTTCGACGGCCCCGCGCACCGAGACAGCGAGCTGCTCGGCCGCCTCGGCGGTACGAAGCTGGGCGGCATGTGATTCACGGGCCTGTTCCAGCGATTGCAGCAATGCCTGGTTCGCCGCCTGGCCCCGCTGAATGGCCTCGTCGTGCTGCGCGGCTAGCGATTGCTGAATACCCTGCAGGGCGTCGCGCACATCGCGCAAGGTGGCCGGAATGGACTCGACCTCGGTGAGGTGGAGCCGTTCGCCGAAGGATCGGCTCGCCTCGCCCAACTGGCGGAGGTCGGAGGTGAGTTGGTGAAGGGTTTCAGATAGGCTGACCCGGTCGTCCTCGGCAGGGATGCAGGCGGCCCAGTAGAATACCCAGGTGAGCGGGCGGGCGGCAAGGAAGGCGCCAACCAGGCCAAGTAACGAACTCAGCAGCGCGGTGGCAGTACCACCCAGCAATCGGTCGAGGGTTTCCTGGATCTGCTCGGGCGTGGGGGCCTGGGTACCGAGCTGGGAGACGCCGCTGGTGTCCAACCCGATCAGCAGCCCGTAGAGGGTGCCGACCAGTCCGAGCATGACCAGGAAGAACGGGAAATGCGGCGGGTACGGATCGTAGACAAGCTGCCGCAGGGCGTCCTCTTCCCCTTCCCGGTGGCGCAGGATGCGGCGGGCGATAAAGAAGGGAAAGAGAAACAGGAGCACCGGCACGAGGGTGCTAATGCTACTGAGGTCGGCGGAAAAGAAAGCCATCGAAGCGAAAAGACCGGCGGGTACGATCCGTTCCAGCACGACCCAGCCGGGAACCAGTACCCGGAGGCCCAGCTCCAGATTGACCAGCCCGAGGAGGAAGGAGGGGAAAAGCAGCAGCAGGGAAACCGAGCTGAGCAGGGAGAGCCGCCGCTGGCGGAGCTGGTAGAGGTTCATGGGGAGCTTCTCCATTGGGAAAGGCGTAGTAAACCCTAGGCCCCGGGCGATAGCAACCCGAATGACTGGCAAGGTACTAGGTTTCGGGGGGTATTTCAGACAGGATTACAGGATGTGCAGGATCAGGGAGGGATGAATTGACGCTCTGATCCTGTTGATCGTGAGCGTTCTTGGACGAAGATCAGGCCAATGAGTAAGGAGATTTGTCACTCTTAACCGCCACCCTCATTCGGCTACGCTAGAGCCATCCGCTTCCACAATCAGGACGGATAAAGTTCCAATGCTCGGACAAGACGGCTTGGAAAAGTTCCAAGCTTAGGACAGGTTCTGGGCCCAGGCCTGCTCCGCTACGCTGCAAATGTCGTGAAAGTGGAAGCGGTCCATGCTGCCAAACCGGGGATCCTTGGCCAGGCCGGCCTTGGAGACCGCCGGGGAGGGCAGTCCACAGAGGAAGCGGGCGATCTGGCGAGGGGCTCGCAGCGCCGGATGCCCCTCTTCCAGCAGCTCGCGCACCACGGATCGCTCCCGGTC
>CBFGVE010000468.1:0-2479 GCA_965651915.1 uncultured bacterium | reverse complement strand
ATCTGTATGGGCATGCGGTGGGGGGAACCCCGGCCGACTGCGTGAAACTCGCGGTCTGCGAGCTGCTCGACACGCCTCCCCGCTTCGTGCTCAGCGGTGTGAACTTGGGGTCCAACACCGGCGTGAGCGTAATCTACTCCGGCACCGTCTCCGCCGCCACCGAGGGCGCCATCCTCGGCATCCCTGGTGTCGCCTTCTCCATGACCACCTACCGGAATCCCAACTGGGACACCGCTCGGGAGGTCGTCCGCCATATCGTCAAGGGTCTTCTGCGGCACGCCTTCCCCGAAAACTGCCTGCTCAACGTGAACATCCCCAATCTGCCCATCGGCGAGATCGCGGGCTACCGCATTACCCGCATGGCCGATTCGCGCTGGATCGAGAAGTTCCACCGCCGCAGCGATCCCCGCGGCAACCTCTACTTCTGGCTCGATGGCGAGATGAGCCTGCTCGAAGACGGCGACCGGTCCGATGTCGCCGCGATCGAAGAGGGCTTCGTCTCCATCACCCCCATCGGCCTCGACCTAACCCGGCACGACCTTGTAGGGCAACTCGAGGGCTGGGGCCTCTAATTCCAGCAACCGCGCAGGATAGGGGTCAACTTCTCCCGAACTGGCGGACGATGGCGCTTGCCGCTTCGCGGTAGGGAGTGAAGCGGGCGTAGCCCATCGAGCGCAGCTTTCCAGTATCGAGCTGGGAATCGGGCGGGCGTTTCGCCACGGTGGGAAGGATTCCGTCGAGGCGGCGGATGTGGTCCGTCGGAAGACCCATGAGCTTCGCCGTCTCAAGCGCAAGAGTGTAGCGCGTTCCGCGCTGCGGACCCGAAAAGTGGAAGACCCCCGCGTGCCCGCCCTTAAGCAGCCAGTCGACCAGCTCGGCCACGTCGTGGGTCCAGGTCGGGAAGCGCTGTCCCTGGTCGTCCAGCTCCACCGGCCGGCCTTCGCGCACCAGCACCGCCGTCTTCATCACGAAACCCGAGTCCTCCCAGGTTGGCCCGTCCCCCACTAGCAGCGGAATGCGGAGGATGATTGAACCCGGGCGCGCCAATGCGAGGTCCTCGGCCTCCCTCTTCGTTTCACCGTATACGTTGACGGGATCTCGCCGGTCCTCCTCGCGGTAGGGCGGCCGCTCGCCATCAAACACGTAGTCGCTGCTGATGAACACCAACCGGCTGGAAACGGGCAGCAACCTGGCCATCCGCTCCACCGGTGCCACATTCAGCCGGCGGGCCTCCTCCGGGCGCGTCTCGCACCAGTCGGGGTCGCGGTACGCGGCGGAATGCACTACGATGTCCGGCTGCACGTCATCGAGCAGTCCAGCAAGCGCGGAGGCATCGCGTAGGTCAACGTTCCGAAAACCCGGCCCGCTTTGGCTGTGGCTCAGTGCGACAACTTCCATGCGGCGGGAGAGTACGCGGACAAATTGACGGCCCAGCAGTCCGCTGGCCCCGGTGACAAGTGCTTTCATGCGGCAGACTATGCGCCAGTCCGCCACCGAGGGTCAAGGTCGCGGGAGAGACGAGGAAAGCCTCCGCCGGATCGCCCACCGTTCCCGCTTGATTCCGAATCCTCACCAAGGCTATGGTCTAGGCCCTTTGCCGCCATGCCCCAGCCCCCCCGCCTATGACCTTCCCCACTATCCGCCATGCCATCGCCCTGTTGGCGCTCGCGCTCACTGCGGCAGCCTCGCCAGGCAGTCCGCTGGTGATCGACGCGTTTCGCTACGAGTCTGCGGGCCCCGCAAGACAGATCTGGGTCGCCAAGGATAAATCGCCTGCGGTCGAGCTTGCCCCCGGCGGCGGGCTCCGCCTCCCTATTCCTTTTACCCGCGAGCTGGACCGGGTCTACTGGCAGCGCGACCTCCGGCTCGATCTGTCCCGGCACAGCGGCCTGGAGCTTCGGCTCGAATGCCCCGCGCCCCAGACCCTCCGCCGCTTCATGGTCTATCTCAAAAGCGGCGAAGGCTGGTACGTGTGGGGCGGTACCATTCCCCTTCACGGCGACCAGACGCTGCGCATGCTCAAGGCCGAATTCTCAACCGAGGGAAAACCCGCTGGCTGGCACCGCATCGAGGCCATCCGGCTGTCGCCCTGGAAGGGTGCGCCCGCCGACACCCACATCGTGCTGCACCGCCTTGAGGCACGTCGCGACCGCGTGCTCATCATCCAGGGCAGCGAGTCGCTTTCGCCTGCGGGCGAACGCAACGCCTCCGCCGCCGGGACCAAGCGCATCAGCCGCTGGCTGAAGGAAACCGGAATTGGCCATGGCCTGATCGACGAAACCGACATCGGCAACGCCGCGCTCGACGGGATCGAGGTCGCCATCCTCCCCTATGTCCACCGGCTCAAGCCGGAACGCCGCCAGGCTCTCGCCCGCTTCATGGACCGCGGCGGCAAGCTCATCGTCTGCTTCGCCAACGACCCCGAACTTGCCAACCTGATGGGCTTCAAGCTCGCCGAAACGATCCGGGGCGACGTGCC
>CBFGVE010000467.1:0-2506 GCA_965651915.1 uncultured bacterium | reverse complement strand
CGCCCGACGGCGTTTTCTGCACCGCGAACGTGGGAGAAGCTAACACGGCTGCCAGCGCGATCGCGGCGAGCTGCATCGAGTTCGGGATAGAGGAGCGTGTCGTCATGGCGAACCTCGAAAATTAAGATGCCAATAAAGTCCAAAGCAAATAATAGGCTAAAAAAGCCATTAAACAAGCGATATACACAACAGTATGCCTTTTAAATATAACTTATTTCAAATTGAACGTTTTAGGCGGGACAACGTGTAGCGGGGGAAGGAGATGGCGTTGGGGGTGGGCCCGGGCCTGGAGATGGCCGCTGTGGCCTCCAGGGCTAGTCCCGGGGGCGGGGCCAGCGTCGGCTGGCCCGTCCGCTGGCCTGGTAGGCCAGGATGTCGCGGACGTAGCGCTGGGTGCCGGGGTAGGTAATCTGTTCGATAAACTGCTCGGCGGTGGCGGCGTCCCGGGCCCAGCGTTCGGCGTTCTGGGGGCCGGCGTTGAACTCGGCCAGGGCGAAGGGCGCCGGATCGCCGTAGCGGGCATAGCGGCGGAGCGCCCGGGCGAGGTACCAGGCGCCCGCCTGGAGGTTCGTCTCGGGGTCGTACAGCTCCTCGCGCACAAAATCGTTCCTGCCGATGGAGCCGGCCCACTCCCAGGCGGCCGCCTCGGTGACCTGCATGAGGCCGATCTCGCCGGCGGCGCCCTCGGCGTCCGGATCGAACCGGCTCTCTTTCCAGATCACCGCCGCGACCAGGCGCGGATCCAGGGCGTGCTGGCGCGCGACCCGGATGATCAGCCGGTCGATCTCGCGGGCCTGGCGCAGCCGGTGGATGAAGCCGAAGCCCACCAGGACCAGGGCTCCGATCAGGTTCCAGTAGATCAGGCGCAGGGCGGTTCTTCTCGGTACGGGTCGCATCGCGCGATCATAGCGGGCGGTATGCGACAAGCCAAGCCCCTCCCGCCTTCGCGCTTGAATCCCCGGGCATGGCTGTGGCAGCTTCGCCCCATGAAAAGCCATCGCAAGGAACTCTGGTTCAACACCGCGGCGCGCCGCGAGATCGTCAACATCACGCCCCAGGTCGAGGAGGCGCTGCGGGAGAGCGGGGTGCAGGAGGGCCTCGTGCTGGTCAACGCCATGCACATCACCGCCAGCGTTTTCATCAACGACGACGAGGGCGGGCTCCATGCCGACTACGAGCGCTGGCTCGAAAAACTCGCCCCCGAGAAGCCCTACAGCCAGTACGCCCACAACGGCTACGAGGACAACGCCGACGCCCACCTCAAGCGCACCATCATGGGGCGCGAGGTCGTGGTGGCGGTGACCCGGGGCAAGCTCGACTTCGGCCCCTGGGAGCAGATCTTCTACTACGAGCTGGACGGCAAGCGCAAGAAGCGCGCCCTCATCAAGATCATCGGCGAGTAGCCGCGCTTCGGTCTCGCGAGCAGGGAGGCTGGCCTCACAGCCGGACTTGCGTCGCCCGCCTGGGTGATGTATGTTTGCATCAGTATAGATCACTATGAGTCAAAGGAGTGAGTCATGAGTACCTTGACCATCCATGCGCTGGAGCCCGACGTCGAGCGGCGGATACGGGCGAAGGCCAAGCGGGCGGGACGAAGCCTGAACCAAACTCTGAAGGAGCTGCTCGCCGAAAGCGTTGGGCTGCGTCCCTCTTCCGCCAGCACCCACCACCGGGCCGACTTCGCCGAGTTTCACGGCATTTGGACATCCCAGGACGCTGAGGATTTCCGTGCTGCGACGGCGGAGCTGGACCGGGTAGATGAGGCCGACTGGCAGTCATGACCTCCGTCCTACTCGACACCAACGCGGTCACCGCACTCTTTCTGGGTGACACCGGCGTTCTCGATGTGGTCTCCGGTGCGGACTGCGTGTATGCCTCGGCGGTCGTGATTGGCGAGCTGGAGGCTGGATTCCGGGGCGGCGACCGCTATGCAGAAAATCTGGGAATACTCGACCGGTTTCTTGCCAAGCCGACCGTGGCGATTCTAGCGGTGGGCCGCGAGACGGGTGAATGCTTTGGCCGGGTCAAGCAGGCCTTGCGCGTCAAGGGCTGCCCCATCCCGGTCAACGATGTCTGGCTGGCTGCGCAGTGCATGGAAACCGGCGCGGTTCTTGTGACCTACGACCGCCACTTCGATGCCGTCGACGGCCTGCGGCTATGGACTCGGCTGCAGAACCCGTGACACTCTTTGGCCCTTAGCGTGTATCCCCAAGGCCTTGGTTTTTGCCAACATCTTTTTCCGCCGTTCAGATAGCACAGGCCCCATGGAGGTTTGCAGCAAGACGGTCAATGTCCCGAGGGCTCCCACCGTGAGCCCCCCCGCCCGGAGACAATGAGTGACCCCTAATGAGCTGGTGGGCATGGATTCATGGGGGGAATGGCCGCGTTCCAATGCTCGGACAACGAGCCGCCGGATTCTTCCAAGCTCCGGACAATTCCTCAGTTAGGCCGCAAACCAGACCCGCTAAAACCACCCTCCGGGCCAAAATGCGACAAATCACGGGCT
>CBFGVE010000466.1:0-2513 GCA_965651915.1 uncultured bacterium | reverse complement strand
GTCATCCGGAGCGGAACTGAACAGCGCGGTCCCCGCAAGGGAGAGCAGTGCGGCGAGGGCGGCGGTGAAGAGGAGGGTCTTGCGCATGGCCAGTGAGAGGTGAGCGCACATAAACCCCGGATTCAGGCGCGAAGCAAGATTCCCCCTCTCACCAAAGGACCCATTGACAGCGCAGGGAGCGATCGCCTCAAGGGCTGTCCCCGAGCGAGCGGGTGACGATGCGGAAGAATCCGCGCGATCCGGGTGACGGATCGCTGACGCTGACCCGCACCCGGCCGCCCGGGATCGATTCCTCTTCAACGTGGGCGCTACCGCTCCAAGGACCGGCACCGGTTTTGGCGGCCACGGTGGTCCAGATCGCGAGGTCCGGCGATCTCTGGACGCGCACCGTCAAGGCGACGGCCGGAGAACTCATTTCGAACTCCAGGACAATCCCCGGCCCGGACAGGACGACCTGCCGGGTGGCTGCGAGGATCTCGCGCTCGCGCAGGGCCTCGTAGCGGGAAAGCGCTTCCAGGAAATAGTAGTCGCCGAAAATCAGGGAACGGTTGTCATCGTCCCACTGGGTGCTCGCGGCCTGGAGGATCCCGGGATGGGCAGTCTCCGACACCGCGCAGAGATAATCGGGTGCCGTTCCCGCGTCGTTGCCATCGTAGGCGATGAGGCATTCCAGGATATCCTCCGCGGCCGCGAGGTATCGATCCCGGTCCGCGGTAGAGGAAGCATAGCCGCTCAGCTCGATCAGCCCCGAGGCGGCGATGGCGGCGGCAGAAGAATCGCGCAGCGTGAAAGCATGGGTCGGGGGCTTGCGGTCTCCCAAGCCGGTCCCGGTACTAGAATTGTAGTTGTTGTTGGCATCGTTCCACGGACCCACCGGTTCCCCCAGGGCGGCATCGAAATCGCTGGGAGGCACGAAATCGCCGGGACGGTGGTTGCAGGGATCGGCGCTGTCGTAGTGCGGAAGGTGATCGAGGAAATAATCCGCCGCAGCCTGTGCCCCGGCGAGGATGTCGGAGGCATCGGTAGAGGGATCGCGGCTGGCATGGCGATAGACAGCGGTGAGGCCGTAGATGGCCCACGCCTGGCCCCGCGACCAGGTGGTCTCGTCACTGTAGCCTTGCCGGGTGCTCTTGCGCTCGATCTGGCCGATGTCGCTTCCGCTTTCGAAGTGCTTGACGACGTGGTAGGTGCCGCCGTCCTCGCGCATGTGCCGTGCGATGGAATTGCGGGCGTGGGCCAAGGCGTGGTCGAACCACGGACGCTGGGAAGGCAGGTGGCCGTTCAGCTCGTAGGCCACGAGCAGAAGTTCCAGGTTCATCAGGTTATCGACGCACACGGGATATGGTGCTTCGATCGTGTCCCACGAGCGGGTGAAGCCGGCGGGGACCGGGGTGCCGCTGGAGTTCGGCTTGTTGAAGCGGGAATCCAGCTTCGCGGCGGCGGTGGCGAGGGCTTGCCTGGCGAAATCGCGATAGGTGCCCGCGGGGTCGCTCAGGTCGTCATGATACAGCCACCCCTTCCCGACCGAGCCGAGGACGATGAAGCCGATATCGTGATCGGTATTGGTCGATTGGGCCAAGGGCTCCGACCAGTCGGTGGCCAATTGCCGCCAAGTCCCGCTGCCGGTGCGCTGGGCCAAGAACCAGAGGGTGCCGGGCCAGAAGCCGGTGCGCCAATCGCGGGTATTCGACACGACCGCCCAACGGCCGGTGGTGAGGTTGCCGCTGGTGGGAAAACGCGAGTATTTCTGGGTCGCGCCGTAGGTTGTCTCCATCCAGGAGACGGTTGCCGCGTTCCGTTGCTCCGCGGTCGCCCAAGCCCCGGCGAGCATGCCGGGCAAATTCCCTGCCGCCAGCTTCAGCGTACCGACGAGCACCCCGCAGAGGATCGCGGGTAACTGCCTGATCAAGGGTCCTGGGGAGAAGGCAATCACGGGGAGGAGGGGGCCGCCATCGGGAACCAATGCACAGCTGGGCCAGTACCGCATCCGAAGATCATACGACGCGGCGGTTTCCGCAACGAATGCGGACCCGCCGGGAGGGGAACCAAGTCCGGGAAGCGAAGGTCAGAGCTCCAGCATGTGGGCGACGTGCACGGCGGTGAGTTCGCCCATGGTCTGGCAGTCGCGGAAGATGTCCGTGTGATGGTACTTCGAGAGGTCCGCGGCGAGGGAGGCCACGTGGTGGCGCGGGGCGATTTCGTCGCGGCGCATGATGCCGAGGAGACCTTTCAGGCGGGCGCCTTCGACCTTGGCGCGGCGGGTCATCTGGGCGTGTTCCTCGGCGACGTATTGCTCGATGGTCTTGCGATTGAGGACATCGAAGGCGAGCTTCGTGACCGTCTTGTTCGAGTCGAAGCGGTAGGCGAGGTAAGTCTTGCCGCGGCGCTCGTAGCTCTGCTGGTCGAAGTCGATGGGGCGGACCCGGTACTGCACTTCCTCGAAGTCCGGGGTGATATCGACGACGTAGTTCACGCTGCGCATGTCGCCTAACAGACGGATGAAGCAGCGCTCG
>CBFGVE010000465.1:0-2530 GCA_965651915.1 uncultured bacterium | reverse complement strand
GGGGCTGCAACCGGGGGCGGTGGGGGAGGTGGTGCGGGCTTCTCGATCTCGAACCCGTGCTTCTCCGCGATCGTCTTGGCGACCTTGGGTTCGATCTTCTGGTTGATCGAGGCGAAGATGTTCATCGACATCAGCTCGGCCACAAGCTGGTTAGGCCGCATGCCCAGGGTCTCGGCGAAATCGCGGACGATGACCGGACCCTTGATGGCGATGATCTTGGGACCTTCAGGTTCTTCCGGAGCAGCTTGCTGTTCCGGCTCCGGTTCGGGAACGGGAATTTCCGGCTCGGGCTCAGGCTCAGGCGCGATTGGGGCATGTGGAGCTTCGGGCTCCGGTGCCTTCTCGACCACGGGGGCGAATACCGCCCGGGCTTTGGCGATAGACGCTTCGTCCAGGGTGCTGGTATGGCCCTTTACGTCCATACCCATTTCGGCCAGCTTAAGCGCGAGCGCCTTGCTGGGCATTCCAAATTCCTGTGCTAGTTCGAATACCCTCATGCCTCTATGTCACCGTGCTCTTTCTCGTATGCGATTTCGGCAGCCTGGCGGACGGCTGCGGCGGTTTCGGGGTCGAAGCCCTCGACCAACTCCAGATCCTGCAGTTCGGCGGCGAGGATGCCTTCGAGGGTGAGAAACCCGTTCTGGACGAGTAGCTCGGCTCGCTCCTGGCCGATACCTTCGACCGCGGCCAGCGCGGCCACGGCCATCGCCACCTTCTCTTCGAAGCCGATCTGGGCCTCGTCCTTGCGGATATCGACCTTCCAGCCAGTCAGCTTGGCGGTGAGGCGGGCGTTCTGGCCCTTCTTGCCGATCGCGAGCGAAAGCTGGTCGTTATCGACCACTACCGTCACCGTGCGGGTGTCGGGGTTGGCCTCCACCCGCATCAGGCGGGCCGGGGCGAGGGCGTTCGTGATGTAGGTCTTGATGTCGGGGTTCCAGCGGACGATGTCGATCTTCTCGCCGGAAAGCTCGCGGACGATGTTTTTCACCCGGATGCCGCGCATGCCCACGCATGCGCCCACCGGATCGACTTTCTCGTCGTGGGAGAATACGGCGATTTTGCTGCGGTAGCCGGCCTCGCGGGCGATGGCCTTGATCTCCACCGTGCCGTCTGCAATCTCGCTCACCTCCAGCTCGAACAGGCGGCGGACGAAGTTGGGATGGCTACGGGAGAGGATGATCTCGGGTCCGCCCGACTGGTTGTCCACACTATAAATGTAGGCCCGGATACGGTCGCCTACCTGGTACTCCTCCACCGGTACGCGCTCGCGCGAGGGCATGACGCCTTCGGCCCGGCCGAGGTCGATGATCACGTCGCTGCGCTCGAAGCGGCGGACGGTGCCACTGACGATGTCGCCGGCCCGGTCCTTGTACTCGTCGAACACGCGCTCTTTCTCGGCGCTTCGGATCTTATGGAGGATCGCCTGCTTGGCGGTCTGGGCAGCGATGCGGCCAAAGTCGCGGGTGACGATCTCCATGTCGAGCGTCTCGCCAACCCGGGCTTCGGGATTGGCTTTGCGGGCGGCGACCAGGGAAACCTGGGTGGTGGGGTCGGTAACCTTCTCGACCACGGTGACATGGGCGATAGCCTTGATGTCGTAGGTCTTACGGTCGACATGCACGCGCACGTCCTGGGCGGAAACCATGCTCTTGCGGGCGGCACCCTGCAAGGCCGATTCGACGGCTTCAATTAGCGTCTCGCGGCTAATTCCGCGTTCGCGTTCCATGTATTCGAGTACCGCTAAAAGTTCATTATTCATGGCAAAAGTTCCCTCCCGGACAAAAATTCAATGGCCCATTTGCACAAAAGAGTGGGCCTGGACCCACTCTTCAAACCGGACAAATCTGGCCTAACCTGATCGAGGACGGCACCAAAGATAGGACGGCGCCCCCTGCCGCGTCAAGAGGCATTTCCCGATCATTGCGGATCGGCGTCCCCATGGGGCCGGAAGAGCCGGGAATCGTCCCCCCTTGCCGGGAATGCGAGTCATCCTTCCCGTGCTCTGCGCCGCTGCGCTTGCATTTTACCGGCTCTTCTCTACCATCGCGACGCCATGGATTTGCCGCCAGACCTATTGCATGCCTCTCCGACCTCGCAACCTTCCCCGACGGGGATGCGCATTGTTATTCTCGTCGGTACCCAGGCCGAATTGCTAAAGATGCTGCCGGTCATTAAGGAGCTGGACCGGCGTGGCCACCCCTATTTTTTCCTCCATACCGGCCAGCATACGGGTTCAGGACAGAAGATCATGCGGGCTTTTGGCCTCCGCGATCCGGATGTCTATCTCGAACCGCTGGAGCGCAACCTGCGTAGCATCCCGGAAATGATCGCCTGGATGCTGCGCTGTCTGCGGTCGGCCCGCCGCGGCCGCTGGCTGGGTCCCCGCGACCTGCTGCTGGTCCATGGAGATACCGAAAGCACCCTGATCGGCGTGCTGCTGGCGAAGCGCTCGGGAGCCAAGCTTGGCCATGTGGAGGCCGGTCTCCGCAGCCACCGGCTGCTCAACCCCTTTCCCGAGGAAATCACGCGC
>CBFGVE010000464.1:0-2534 GCA_965651915.1 uncultured bacterium | reverse complement strand
GCGGGTCAGCGGTTTTCAAGACCGCCGCTATAGACCACTCAGCCACCTCTCCGATGGGAACACGGCAGACTAGTACCTTGTCCGGCGTGGGTAATCAAGCCCGGTCGTGGCAGCCTTGCGGAGAGGGAGGGATGGATTCGGGTTGCTGCCCTCGCAACCCTCACCCTTCGGGCGCGCTGCGCGCGTCCAAAATGCCCGCTCCCGCGGGCATTTTGTCGAACCCCCGGATCCTTGCGGGTCAGCGGTTTTCAAGACCGCCGCTATAGACCACTCAGCCGCCTCTCCGATGGGAGCACGGCAGATGGTGTCCTGCCCGGCCAATAGGCTTGCCCTGACGAGATGCCTTTTGGCGTCCGTCGGCGTTGGCGGAAGGGGTGTGTATAGTCCAGATATGCACGCCCTCCCTCCGCCGTGCTCGGCGAAAAACGAGCTCCAATCAGGACAAGCCTTTTAGTCGGGCTGGGCGCTAACCCTGTCCGGCGCAGGCAATCAATCCTGGTGGTGGCGCTGCCCCGACCCGGCGGCTGGCGGGATGGGTATCGACGAAGACCTGGACGAGGATTGGGACAACAATTGTAGGAACGGACCGCCCACTTGGAGTAGCCCCGCGTACTGGTCTGGCCCGCTTTCGGCCCGTGGCTGCTCCAAGCTTTCTAAGTTGTATATCGGGATGGGGGGTCGCATGATGGGTCCTTTTGGAGTCCTGATGTGAATGAACCTAAACGTGCGCGAACTAGCCTTCCATTCCGGTGGCCGGCCCCCCCGCTGCAGGTGGTGCTGGTCGAGCCCCAAATTCCCCCCAATACCGGAAATATCGCCCGGCTGTGTGCCGCGACCGGGAGCCGCCTTCATCTCGTGCGGCCTCTCGGATTCAAGGTGAGCGACCGTACCGTGAAGCGGGCGGGTCTTGACTACTGGGACTCGGTTGATCTTTCGGTTCACGATGATTTCCCCTCGTTTCTGAGTTCTTCCAAGCCCCGGCAGGTGTTTCTGCTCTCGACCCGGGGAGCGCGCAGCTATACCGAGGCGGTGTTCAGCCCGGGAGACGCCCTGGTGTTCGGCAGCGAAACCGCCGGACTTCCGGAAGCGCTGCTCGCCCAGCACCCGGGAAATGTGCTCGCCATTCCCCAGCGCACCGAGGCTGTGCGGTCGCTAAACCTGGCCAACGCGGTTTCCATCGTCCTCTACGAGGCGATGCGCCAACTGAATTTTCCCTAGGCTACCGATAAATTTTTTGAACAGGGTTTCATCTCAATAGACTAAGCCAGAACACTTTGCCTCACGAACTCAAGGAGTATGCTATGGACGCAGGAATCAGCGCGATCAACGACCAGGTCAAAGCCGAAGGTGCCTTCATTCCCCAGCTTCGCGCCGCGATTGGGCAGGTTATCGTTGGCCAGACCTACCTGATCGACCGCCTAGTGATTGGCCTTCTTTCCAATGGCCACGTTCTGCTGGAGGGGGTCCCCGGCCTCGCCAAGACCCTGTCGGTAAAAACCCTGGCGATGGCGATTGATACCCAGTTCCAGCGCATCCAGTTCACCCCCGATCTGCTGCCCGCCGACCTGGTCGGCACCTTGGTCTACAGTCCGAAGGATGGCGAGTTCACCACCAAGAAGGGACCGATTTTCTCGAATATCATCCTCGCCGACGAAATCAACCGGGCCCCGGCGAAGGTCCAGAGCGCTCTGCTCGAAGCGATGCAGGAGCGCCAGGTGACAATCGGTTCGGAAACGTTCAAGCTGCCCGAGCCCTTTCTTGTGCTGGCGACCGAAAACCCCATCGAGCAGGAAGGAACCTATCCGCTCCCCGAGGCGCAGGTCGACCGCTTCATGCTCAAGCTCAAGGTGGGCTATCCCAGCATCGAGGAGGAGCGAAAGATTCTCGATTCCATGGCGCGCACCCAGCGCAGCACCGATATCCAGGCAGTGGTTCATCCCGACCAGATCCTCCGCGCCCGCAAGGTGGTCGACCAGATCTACCTCGACGACAAGATCAAGGACTACATCCTTAGCATTGTCTTCGCGACCCGCGAGCCGGGCCGCTACGGGCTTGCGATCCAGGACTATCTGCGCTATGGCGCCTCGCCCCGCGCAACGATCGCGCTTACCGTGGCCGCCCGAGCCCATGCCTTCGTCCAGGGTCGGGGCTACGTCACGCCGCAGGATGTGAAGTCAATCGCGCCCGACGTGCTGCGCCACCGCATCATCGTGTCCTACGAGGCCGAGGCGGAGGAGCTGACGTCGGATCATCTGATCGAGCGCATGCTGCGCGAGCTGCCAGTTCCCTAAGGATCGGCAGCCTTTTCAGCCGCTTCACTCCCAAACGACCCGCTTATTCCGGCTATGATACCGAAGGAAGTACTTAAAAAAGTGCGGCAGATTCAGATCCGCACCAGCCGCCGCGTGAACGACCTCTTCGCCGGGCAGTACCATAGCGTGTTCAAGGGACAGGGGATGGAGTTCCAGGAGGTCCGCGAGTATGTTCCGGGCGATGACATCCGTGCGATCGACTGGAATGTCACCGCGCGCACC
>CBFGVE010000463.1:0-2538 GCA_965651915.1 uncultured bacterium | reverse complement strand
AGGGGCTGCATCTGCTGGTGGAGAAACCCATCGCGGTGGAGAAGGCCGACGCCCAGCGCCTCATCGACGCGCACACCGACCCGAAGCTGGTCTTCGCCGCGATGTTCAACCAGCGCACCGATCCCAAATACCGCAAGCTGCGCGAGCTGATCACCGGAGGCCACCTCGGCCGCATCCAGCGCATCAACTGGATCATCACAGACTGGTTCCGTCCCGACGCCTACTACGCCTCCGGGCAGTGGCGCGCGACCTGGGCCGGCGAGGGCGGCGGCGCCCTGCTCAACCAGTGCCCGCACCAGCTCGACCTCTGGCAGTGGCTGTTCGGCATGCCCGACGAGGTGCAGGCCCGCTGCCGCTTCGGCCAGTGGCACGACATCGAGGTCGAGGACGACGTCACCGCCTTCCTGAACTACGACAACGGCACCAGCGGCGTCTTCATCACCAGCACCGGGGAAGCCCCCGGCACCAACCGCCTCGAGATCGCCGCCGACCAGGGCCGCGTCGTGGTCGAAGGCGGGCGCATCGCCTTCACCCGCAACGAGCAGGGAACCCAGGCATTCTGCAAGAGCACCAAGGAGAAGTTCGCCCGGCCCGACGTGTGGAACGTGGACATCCCCACCTCCGGCAACGGCCCCCAGCACGCGGGCATCCTCGCCAACTTCGCCGAGGCGATCCTCGAGGGCGCCCCGCTGACCGCGCCGGCCGCCGAGGGCATCCGCTCGGTCGAGCTGGCCAACGCGATGCTGCTGTCCTCCGCACAGGACCGCCGCCTGCGCATGCCCCTCGACGCCGGATCCTACAGCGGCTGGCTCAAGGAGCGCATCGCCAGCTCCCGCTACACCCCGGCCTAAAGCCGCCCCCACCCCCAGGAGCCTCTCCCATGAGCAACGCCCGCGATGGAATGAATTTCGCCCCGGACTTCCCCAAGACCGAACCGGTGGTCAGGCCCGGCGAATTCGTTTTCGCTGCGGCCTTCTTCGACCATGGCCACATCTACGGCCAGATCGACGGGCTAGCCGAGGCGGGGGGCGAACTGAAGTATGTCTACGACGCGAACCCCGCCAAGCTCGCCAACGTCCTGCAAAAGTATCCCCGGTGCCGCGCGGTGGCCAGCTTCGACGAAATCCTCGCCGATCCCGAGGTCAAGCTTGTCACCGCCGCCGCCATTCCCTGCGAGCGCTGCGGGATAGGCCTTCGCGTCATGGAGGCCGGCAAGGACTACTTCACCGACAAGTCGCCCTTCACCACCCTCGACCAGCTCGAGCAGGCCCGCGCGGCAGTGGCCCGCACCAACCGCAAGTACCTGGTGAGCTTCAACGAGCGCCTGTTCAACGAGGCCGCCCTCTACGCGGGCTCCCTAATCGAGCAGGGCGCCATTGGCCGCGTGCTCCAGGTGCTCAATCTCGCCCCCCACAACCTCAACGCCGCCAGCCGTCCCGAATGGTTTTTCCGCAAGGAGGCCTACGGCGGCATCCTCACCGACATCGGCTCGCACCAATTCGAGCAATTTCTCCACTACACTGGCGCGACCGACGCGAAGGTCGAATTCGCCCGCGTGGGCAACCTCGGCCACCCCGAGCATCCCGGGCTGGAGGATTTCGGCGAGGCGCTGATTACCACCGACACCGGTGCCTCCTGCTACGCCCGCGTCGACTGGTTCAACCCCAAGGCCTCGCGCACCTGGGGCGACGGACGCACCTTCGTGCTCGGGACCGACGGCTACATCGAGATCCGCAAGTACATCGACGTGGGCCGCGAGACCGGCGGCGACGTGCTCTTCCTCGTGAACAACGATGTCGAGCGAGAGATCCACTGCCGCGGCAAAGTGGGCTTCCCCTTTCCCGGCAAGCTCATCCTCGATGTGCTCAACCGCACCGAACTCGCCATGACCCAGGAGCACGCCTTCAAGACCGCCGAGATCTGCATGAAAGCCCAAGCCCTGGCCGACGCCTCCCGCGCTCGCAGCTAAGCCCCCGTTTTCACCCCACCGACAAGGAGTACGTCCCGATGAAATTCGAACAGATTGCCATTCAGCTCTACACCCTCCGCGACTACCTCAAAACCCCCGAGGACGTCGACCGCACCCTCGGCCGCGTCGCCGCCATCGGCTACCCCGCCGTGCAGATCAGCGGCATGGCCCCCGGCGTCATCAGCGAGGCCGACATGGTGGCCCTGTGCAAGAAGCACGGCCTAGTTGTCTGCGCGACCCACGAGCCGGGCAAGGACATTCTCGAGAATCCCACCAAGGTGGTCGCCCGTCTCAAGGCGCTGGGCTGCAAGGCCACCGCCTACCCCTTCCCCGCCGGCATCGACTTCACGTCGGAGGAGAGCATATCAGGCCTGATCCGCGGACTGAACGATTCCGGGCGCGTGCTGGCCGAGGCCGGACTGGTCCTGACCTACCACAACCATCACCACGAATTCCGAAAGCTGGGCGGACGGCTGCTTCTCGACCGGATCTACGCCGAAACCGACCCGCGCTACCTCCAGGCCGAAATCGACACCATCGAGCGCTATACGAGGCGGATCGACGAGGCG
>CBFGVE010000462.1:0-2551 GCA_965651915.1 uncultured bacterium | reverse complement strand
TTATCCGTGCAGAGGGTCACCGACAGGCTGCGTTCCATCATCTGGCGAAGCGGGTGCTCGGCCACGGTCTTGATCGAGGGTGTGGTCTGGAGGTTGCTGGTAAGGTTGACCTCGATAGCGATCCGGCGGGCCGCGATGTATTCGGCCAGGAGGTCGACGTACTCCCGGGGGTTCTCCACCGAGGCGTCGCGCACGAGATCGGAGGCGAACAGGAAGGTTCCGTGACCTATGCGGTTCGCGTGGCACACCGTAATTGCCTGGAAGATGGATTCGGGCCCGTAGGCCTCGCCCGCGTGTACCGTTTTCTGGAGGAAATGCCGGTGGGCGAACTCGAAGGCCTCGCGGTGGTCCTCGGCGGGGTAGCCCGACTCCTCGCCGGCGAGGTCGAAGCCCACGATGGGCAGGCCTTCCTCGCGGCGGATGGCGACCGCCGCCATGGCCAGCTCGCGCGAGGCGGTGGCGAACAGGCGCTTGCGCGGCAGATAGGCCAGGCAGCTCGCAAGCATTCCGTAGTAGGGCGACATCGAGGCGGTGAAGCTGCGCATCGCGCAGGCGATGATGCCATACTCGAAGGGAATATCCTCGCCCCGCTGCACCGCCTCCCCTCGGTTGTGGGCACGCTTCGCCCGGTCGAGCCCGCAGTTGACGGCCTCCAGCACCCGGCTCAGGGTGAACTCCCCGTGGGCGTGGAGCTGGGGCGCGAAGCGCACCTCGATGTAGCGAACGCCCTCGGCCAGGTTGTCCTCGGCCAGCTCGAACGCGATGCGCTCTATGCTTTCCGGATCCTGCATGACCGCGCAGGTGTAGCGAAAGCCCTGGAGGTATTCGCCCAGGTTCGCATAGGCATCCTTGAACACCAGCTCGTGGAGCCCTTCGGGGGTATGGGAAGGCAGGGTCACCTTCTGCTGGCGGGCCAGCTCGATCAGCGTCTCGACCCGCAGGGAGCCGTCGAGGTGCAGGTGAAGGTCCGTCTTGGGAATACGGCGGATGAAATCGGATGTTACAGTGCCGTTCATGAAGGCTCTCCGATCAAGTTGAATTAGGGTTTCGGTAGCAGCTTCCTACTGCTTTCGATGAACTGCCTTGCGCGCTGCCTGGCCTCTTCGAGATCGGCGGCAAGCGTATCTATGGAAGGCGTCTTGCCCATGGCTTCGTGTGCTGGGGTTGCCGGTTTTGCCTACTTGAGATCGCGCACGTAGCGGCGCTGCAGATCTTCGAGGCTGGTGGAGAGCACGTAGAGGCGGCCGTGCACCTCCTGGAGTTCGCCGGGAGGCGCGGAGGCCCAGCGGCAACCGCACAGGAGCCCGCGCTCGAAGTCGGGATGGTCGGAGGCGAAGGCGTAGCCCCGCGTGCAGCCGAAAGCAATGACCCGGCCCATGTCCTTGCTTAGGCGCGCCATCATCTTCCAGAGAAGGGTGCAGTGCCCGATGTGGGTGCCCACGCGGAAGGGGGCGTGCGGGCTGCGCCCGGCCATCTGGCCGAGCTGGGAGACCGGCATCCAATCGGCATCGGTGAACATGGCGGTGCGCTCGCCATCGGGGTCGTCGAAATCTTCGAGCAGGCTCATGCCGAGATGCAGGGTGTGGTGGCCCTTGGTGATCTCGGTGTCGTGGAGATTCTCGAGGCAGAAGCGGAAGGCGATCTCTTCGTCGCTGAGCACGCTGATTTTCCCGAAGAAGCGGAGGCCAATCTCCGCCGGGTCGCCCGTCAGCTCGAACGAGGTTTCCCTGCCGAACTCATCGGAGGAAAAGTGGAGCACCTGGCGGATGGCGAAGGGCCGCCCCTTGTATTCGCCGTGGAACTCGGGAATGGAAAAGCGGATGCGGTCGTTCTCGCCGTCCCCTACCCGGAGATAGACGACACTGCCCTTGGGGCCAGATGAGACCTGAAGTGAGTTCAAAGCTATCCTCTCAATGGTTTGAAGCACCTCTCGGCGCTTTCCGGCAAATTGCCCGGTGGTCTTGCCAAAAAATAACGCTTGGTTATACTACCGGACTCAATATCCCTTATCAAGGCCGCGTTTAGTCGAGTGTCAACCCCGAACCGGGCCGGCCAGACCCACCAGCCCCTGGAGAAAAACGCATGCAGCAAGACATCCAGTCCCTGATGAAAGAACAGCGCACCTTTCCTCCCTCCGAGGCGACCCGCGCCCGCGCCCTGATCAAGTCGGAGGCCGAGTACCAGGCGATCTACGACCGCTCGGTTAACGAGCCCGATGCGTTCTGGCTGGAGCAGGCCGAAGCCCTGACCTGGACTCGCAAGCCCACGGTGGCACGCAAGTACACCTGGGACACCCGCGGACGCGTCATCGAGCATACCTGGTTCGAGGACGGCGAGCTGAACATCAGCCAGAACTGCCTGGACCGCCATCTGGACACCCCCGTGGCCGACCGCACCGCCTTCATCTGGCAGGGCGAGGCCGAGGAAGAATCCCGCACCATCACCTACCGCGAGCTGCACGCCGAGGTGTGCAAGTTCGCCAGCGTACTCAAGAAGCACGGCGTCCAGAAGGGCGACCGGTTCTGCATCTACATGCCCATGGTGCCCGAGT
>CBFGVE010000461.1:0-2553 GCA_965651915.1 uncultured bacterium | reverse complement strand
GCCTCTTCACCCTGGAGCCTTCGGGTGTCGATTTCAGCGACCGCTCATCAGTCGAAAGCTTCCTCCGCACCTTCATCGAGGAGCCCGTCGACGAAGACGCGGGCCTCGGGAAAAGCTCCTTCGCCAAGACCATGGCCCGCCGTACGCTCGACTACCTTCCCCAGATAGATGGACAGCAAGAACGCGCCGGGCGGCTCGTCGAGGCGATACGCGAAAAATGCCAGCCCCTGCCCCACCGCTACGAAATCCGGCCCGAGGCGCATCCGCTCACCGATGCCGAGCGTGAAAAGATCTTCGCCGAGCGCCGCAATCCCGAGCAGGTCGAGGCCCTAGCCCAAGATTTTCTTTCTCTCCTGCTCCTCGACAAGGATGAACTCCTGCGCACCAACCTGCGTCGGCGAGCCTCGATGGAGCGCATCGCCGGGCTTAACCGCGAAGGCAAGCACGTCGAGGCGATGGAGGCGTTCCGCGACCACCTGTTCCACAAGCTGCGCGTGCCGCACTCGGTAGGGCTTCCGCCCGATGTGCCCGGACTGCTCGAAGGGGCCAACAAGGACGCCCTCGCTCGGGCCGACGAACTCATGCAGCATATCGTCCGCAAAGGCCAGCCCCCCATGCCCCCGGGGCTCGTCTGGATTCCACCCGCCCGCGAAGGCTCCACCGGCGTTGCCAATCCGTGGAACGTAAACACCTTCCGCCCGCTCGTGCAGGCCTATGTGGCCACCGGCGAACGGGCCTATCTGGACACCTGGATCGACTATATGGACGACTGGGCGCTGTTCGAGAACCGGGACGCAGCCATCCACCCTATGCGCATCTCGGACCGCGACAGCCAGGCCTTCGGCGCCATCGGCAGCGTGTTCCAGTCCCTCGCCGCAATCGCCCGCATGCAGCCCACCCACCGCAACGACTTCCCCGCCGATAGCCTTGCCCGCCTGCTGGTCAAGCTCGTGAAGGTGTATCCTCCGCTGGGCATCCTCTACCACGACACCAACCCGCAGAACTGGACCCCGGGCGGCAGCGCCTCGCTGATGGCCACAGCCTCGCTGCTCGACGAATTCAAGGTCGCCGAGTACTACCACCACCGCGCCCGCCACCGCCACGAGAACTACGGCGTCATCCAGTTCTTTCCCGACGGAGCCGAGACCGAGCATGCCCTCTGGTACAACTGCCACTACTTCGACGGCGCCATCCAGGCCATCCAGCTCGCCGAGGCCCGCTCCGCGCTCGAACCCTGGCACCGGGTTGCCTGGGAGGCGCCTTTCCTCACCGCTGCCTGGGAGGAGGCCCAGCGCGAGAAAATCGCTGACCGCACCCGCTACTTCATGCAGATGCTCACGCCCCAGCGCGAGTACCCCCTCGGCAACCGCAGCGACCGCCGCAAGCAGCCCGATTGGAAGTCTTCCAAGCTGGTAGACTACGCCGCCCGGCAAGGCGAAACCGACCTGCGCCAGGTGCTCAACACGCTCCACGGCAACACCGCGGGAGGCCGGCCCTCCTTCTATTCCAGCGCCTTTCCCTACAGCGGCAACTACATCCTCCGTGCCAGTTGGGCCAGCGACGCCGACTACGCGCACTTCTTCTCCTCGCCGGTGCCCCGCGGCGGACACGCCCTGCGCGGGCTCAAGAGCAACAACAGCTTCCTGTTGTCCATCGCCGGCATCGACCTGCTCACCGCCGGCGGCTTCGGCAACTACTCCTACGACCGGTCGCCCCTGCGGGTCGATGGTTTCGAACAGTTCTACAACGCCGGCATCGGAAACCCCGGCGACAACAAGAACCACAAGGGCTTCGGCATCGCCTACATCGAACCTCCCCTGCCCGGCTGGCGACGCCATTCCAGCGAGGCCTTCGAGTTCGTCGAGGGCGTCTACGAGGGGCCCTACGGCGACTTTGTCGACGACCATCACGACCTCAAGGACTACAGCGTCGACTTCCTCGCTGCCCGGACCCGCGAGGCTTTCACTGGCGTCGCCCACCACCGCCAGGTCGTCCACGTCCGCGAACTGGGGGTGTGGATCGTGATCGACCGCCTCCGCAGCGATACGCCCCGGACCTACTCGCTCGACTGGCGTTTCCCGGTCAAACCCGAGGCGGGCGATGCGGCGCCCCGCCACCACGCCTACAGCGGCAGCACCTACCTCCCCGAGCAGATCGTCCTCGATACCGAACTCCAGCAGATCCGCGCCGCCGCCGACGGCATGGCCTGCGCCACCATCCACCACTTCGGTCCCCGGCTGGCCTTCGACACGCTGCGCGACTCCGGAGAAGCCATCCGCAACGACTACACCATCCGCTACAAGCTCTACGACTTCCTGCGGGTGAGCGGCAGCTTCGCCAGCGACGGCAGCGACACCCTCGTCAGCCTGGTCGATGCCCGCGCTCCCGGCCAGCCTCCGCTGCTCGACGATGTGCGCGCCCATAGCGGAGATCCCGCGGTGCTTGGCTTCACCGCTCAGGGGAAGGACGGCCACACCCTCCATTTCGCCATCGCCCGCGAGGCGGCCGCCCCGCTCAGCGCCGGCGGTATCGATGCGGAGGCCGAACTCCTGC
>CBFGVE010000460.1:0-2555 GCA_965651915.1 uncultured bacterium | reverse complement strand
GCAACGCCTACCAAAATCAGCCGTTTTTCACTTCAAACTGCGGAACTTGGGTTAGGTGAAGGAAGCCCCGTCAGCAGAGATCTAGCGGCGTCCCAGAAAACGCTAAGTGAGAACTATTGCCCAAGATCCGACTCCAGAAGCTCTTTCAGCCGCTGGCGCAGGGCTGGGCTGAGGTGTGCTGCCAGATCGATATCGAAAGCGTGGCCCACGTTCTGAACCGGTCCGACACGCAAGTCTGCGGAGGACGCCTCCCCAAAGAAATCTCTCCCGTCCAGCAGCGCGGACAAAGGATGGTCGAAGGGCTGCGCCGATGGGACGCTATAGCCGGACACCCTCATCGTCATCGCCCGCCGATCGAAGTCGAGCTGGAGCGATTCGCCGGTGCTCCGGTCGACGCTTGCGGCCAGATTTCCGGCAACGCGATTGTCACGGATAAAGGGGCCCGCAGGCGGCAGCGAGAACGGCACGGTTCCGAAGATCACATTGTTTACCAGCAGGTTGTCCTGAAGCCCCACGACCTCCATCTCGCCCGTTTCCACATCACGCTTGTTCCGGCTCTCCGCCCCCCTCCCGTGAATGGCGGCAGCGGCATGCCCCCCCATCAGGTTGAAGGAGACTTGTACCTGCCTGGTTTCGGCCAGAAACACCCCATACCCAGTGGGCTTCCTGCCATGCCCGCCCCCACCTTTGCTCCCCCAGAGGATATTGTGATCGACCAGGGCCGGTCCGAAGTCGATCTCGCAGAAAACAGCCGAAATCCCGTTTTCAAGGCACACATTCCGGGTCACCCTGGCCCCCTTCCATCCGTTGTCGAGCCATATGCCATGGCCCTGGTTGGCCCAGATGAAGTTGCCCTCGATGCGCCCATTGACGAATCCATGGAACTTCATCCCGCCGTTCTCGTGGGCGGTAAACCCCCAGACGTTGTTGTGGTGAATCAGATTGCCGACCACCTCCAGCTCCGCCGCCCCGTAACCCGCTATTCCGCAGGAACCGTTGCCGTAGACCTCGTTGTCGCGTAGAACATGGCCACCGGAAAACTCGGGCCGGTACGCCGTGTCCTCGGGAAGCGCACCCGCACTCCCGCAGTGGATCCCAATCGCGCTGCCGTAGCGAACGGTGTTGCCTTCGATCACCCAGTAGGGCGACCCCCCGCAGCTCAGCACGCCGGTCTGCCGGGCCCAGGGATTTTGCCAAAATTCAAGGGGGAACTGGTTTGCGCTGTGCTCCATGACGAAGCCCTTCACCTGAATATAGGGCGTAGTCCCATAGTGCCGGGGAGCAAACACAGCTTTGCGCACCGTCAGTTCGACCAGCAGGTCTTCGGGCTGGACCCGCACAGCCTCGTCGAGAAGGGCGATGTGAACGGTTTTCGTGGCGTTGTCGTAGGCCCACGTCCCGGGTTCGGAGCCAAAATCCGCTGGAATGCCCGGACGGTTGAGCGGGTCGTAGGAAGGGTCGATGAACGCTTTCCCCACCCTCAATTCGACATGGCGGTAGATGTTTTTCCAGGGCAATCCCCGCTCGGCATACATCCGCCCTTGTACAAACACCTGCCCCAGGCAGCCGGCCTCCCGGGCGTGGGTGGCGCGGGTTTCGGCGGCGAGAAGCGGAATGTCGAATGGATTTCCGTCCTCGAAGGCGTGCTGCGCCAGCGAGATCCGAATGATTCGCGAATTCGCGGAATCCCGCTCCCAGGATGTGAAACGGTCCGAACCCTTGATGACCACCTTGCCCGGCTCGGTGGCCCGATAGGTAATGGGGGCCACTTGGGTTCCACCATTTCGCGGTGACACCCACTCGCGGTAGATGCCGGGATGCACGAGGATGGTGTCGCCCGCCCGAGCCACGGAGGCCGCCCGCGAGATTGTTCTGAACGGGGCGTCGGCTCCCCCCGCGTTCTCGTCCGAGGCGTGGCCCGCCTCCCCGTTGACGTGATACTCCGCCGACAAACCGACTAGCGGCCAGAACAGCGCCGAAGCAATGAATCTGGCGATGCGATTGCCTGCTTTTTGCATTCAACTCCCCCCACCCTAGGGCGAGCTGGCGGAATCTGGCTTGACGTCCACGGCGCGATCAGTCCTGCGGAAGGCACTCAGAAATGGATCGGGCGGCCGGCTACGGCTAGGGCGGCTTCGTGGATGGCCTCGGACACCGTCGGGTGCGCATGCACGATGCGCGCGAGGTCCTCGGCACTGGCGCTGTACTCCATCGCCACCACCGCCTCGCCGATCATCTCCGAGGCGAAGGGGCCGATGATGTGGACGCCTAGGATTTCGTCGGTGTGGGCGTCGGCCAGGATCTTGACCATCCCGCCCTTTTCATCCATCGCCAGGGCGCGCCCGTTGGCCTTGAGGGGGAACACGCCTCGGCGGAAGGTGATCGATTTGGCGGTCAGCTCTTTCTCGGTGCTGCCCACCCAGGCGATTTCGGGCCAGGTATAGACCACCCAGGGAATGGTGCTGTAGTCGACCTTGGTCTTTTGCCCGGCCAGCCGCTCGGCACGCCCGAGTCGGTGCTGCCGTGGATGGATCGCTACATCCTGCCGGCCCTCG
>CBFGVE010000459.1:0-2568 GCA_965651915.1 uncultured bacterium | reverse complement strand
CCCCTCGATGACCTTCCCGTCCAGCTCCAGGCGCACGACCCCTTTGCAGACGCGGTCCGGGTTGTCCACCTGGATGCGGTAGGTCGCGCCGCGGAACACCCGGGTCGCCCGGTAGCCTTCCCAGGCAGAGGGCAGGCAGGGATCGATCCGGAGGCCGGCGAAATCGGGCTGGATACCCAGGAGTCCCTGCGAAACGCTGAGGAAGGTCCAAGCCGCTGTTCCGGTCAGCCAGGCGTTCTTCGCCTCGCCCGGCGTCGGGGCTTCTTTGCCCGCGATCATCTGGGCATATACGTAGGGCTCGCAGCGGTAGGTGTCGATCTGCGCCTCCTTGGTCGAGGGGCAGATCGCGTGGTAGTACTCCAGCGCTCGGTCCCCCTGCCCCAGCCGGCAGAGCGCAAGCTGGATCCACGGATTATTGTGGCAGAAGATGCCCCCGTTCTCCTTGTAGCCGCGCGGGTAGCTCGACACCTCGCCCAGCTCGACGTGGTACTCGCTGTAGGCCGGCCACTGGAGGACAAGACCGCTGGGCGTGTAGAGATGGCGGTGCACGCTTTCGAGCGCTTGGAGGGCGCGTCCGTTGTCCAGTCCCGCGCCGCCCAGCAGGCACCAGCCCTGGCTTTCGATGTAGATCTTGCCTTCGTCGCAGTCGTTGGAGCCTACCGGACGGCCTGCGGCGTCGTAGGCTCTGCGGTACCACTCGCCGTCCCAGGCCTGTTCTTCGACGGTCCGCAGCATCTCCCCGCGCAGGTCCGCCAGCCGCTGCGCGTCGTCGGCCCGGTCCAGCCATGCATAAAGCGCGGAGAGATCGCCTGCCGCGTAGAGGAAGAGCCCGGCGATCATCACCGACTCGGCGGCGGAGCCTTCGACATCGCCCGCGGTCTGGAACGACTCGTTCGGCTCGGTTGAAAAGCAATTGAGGTTGAGGCAGTCGTTCCAGTCCGCATGGCCAATCAGCGGCAGACCGTGCGGCCCCCGCTTGCGCAGGGTAAACGCGATAGAGGTCTCCAGGTGGTGCAGAAGGCTGTCGCGGCTGCCCGGAATATCCGCATAGCCTACCGGCTCGTCGAGTATCGTCGCGTCTCCGGTCTCGCGGATATAGGCGCAAACGCTGAGCACTAGCCATAGGTGGTCGTCGTAGAAATCTCCGCCAATTTCGGCATTGCCCCGCTTGGTCAGCGGCTGGTACTGGTGGAAACAGGTGCCGTCCGAGAGCTGCGTCGCCGCGATGTCGAGCAGGCGCTGTCGCACCCGGTCGGGGATCATGTGTACGAAGCCCAGGGTATCCTGGTTGCTATCCCGAAAGCCCATGCCACGGCCTATGCCGGTTTCGAACATGCTCGCCGAACGGGACAGGTTGAACGTCGCCATGCACTGGTACTGGTTCCAGGTGTTCGCCATGCGCTCGACATGGGGGTCCGGGCACGATACGGTGAAGTTCCCCAGCCATTGCGACCAGGTGGACCGAAGGGTGTCGAAGGCTTTCTGAACCTGCTCGGGCTGGCTATAGCGGGCGACAAGCGCCTGGCCCGCCTCCTTGTTAAGCACGCCCGGCGCGCTGAACTTGGGAAGGTCGCCCTGGTCCACGTAGGCGAGGATGAAACTAAAGGACTCCTCGGCATCCGCCGCCAGCTCCAGATCGAGCTGGTGGCAACCGATCGGGTTCCATCCGTGGGCGATGCTGTTGGCGGCCCGCCCGGCCAGCACGGCCTGCGGCTCGTGCAGCCCATTGTGTACCCCCACGAAGGCGTCGCGGCTGGTGTCGAAGCCCTGAACCGCGCGGGTGCAGGCGAACAGCGCATAGTGGTTGCGGCGCTCGCGGTACTCGGTCTTGTGGTAGATCGCCGAACCCTCGACCTCGACCTCGCCAATAGAGAAAGTGCGCTGGTAGTTGGTCATGTCGTTGAGCGCCTCGAAGAAGCAGAACTCGACGAACGAGAACAGTTGGATCGAGCGGGCCCGCCCGCTGCGGTTGCGTACCCGCACCTGCCACACCTCGGCGGTTTCGCCCACCGGCACGAAGAACAGCAGTTCCACCTCGATGCCCTTGCGCTCGCCAACGATGCGGGTATACCCCATGCCATGCCGGCACTCGTAGCGGTCGAGCGGCGTCTTCACCGGCTTCCAGCCCGGATTCCACACCTCGTCGCCGTCGCGGACGTAGAGGTAGCGGCCCCCCAGGTCCATCGGCATGGTGTTATAGCGGTAGCGGGTAAGCCGGCGCAGCTTCGCGTCGCGCCAGAAGCTGTAGCCACCACCGGTGTTGGTCACGAGGCCAAAAAAATCATCCTGGCCGAGATAGTTGAGCCACGGCAGCGGGGTGTCCGGCCGATCGATCACATACTCGCGGGCTGCATCGTCGAAATAGCCGTAGCTCACCGTAGGCTCCATGGTTACGAGTCGGTAGGGGAAATTAGCGGGCGGAGGGAACAAGCTGCACGTCATCGAGATCGAAATCGCCCGATTCGACCCGGAACAGGCAGGGCATGAACTTGAGGATGCGCGCTCCCTCCGGAACAGAAAAGGTCACCGACCGCTCTTCCCACCCAGCAGTATCGCGGTTGCGGCTCG
>CBFGVE010000458.1:0-2589 GCA_965651915.1 uncultured bacterium | reverse complement strand
CGACCCGCTTGCCGAGGCTGCGCAGCCGGGCTTCCATTGAGTCGATCTCGGACTGGATGCGGTTGAGTTCGCGTTCGATGGCGAGGATGTCTTCGATCTTTTCGGCACGTTCCAGCAGCTTCTGCATGCGGTCGCGCAGGGCGATCCAGTTTTTCAGCCGGGCCTCGATGTCCACGTACTGCTCGGTCACGTCCTGGCTACCCAGGTTGCGCTGGGTTACGTCGCCGAGGGCTTCGAGACCATCGAGCGCGGGGTTGAACTGGTCGGCCGGCACCCGGATGGTAAGGGAGGCGCCGCGCGTCGATTCGGACTCGGATTCAATGTAGCCGCCTGCGACCCGAACCTGCTTGCGGACGAGCTCCACCGCATTGCTCAAACTCGAAACGTCGAGGGACAGCCGGGCGGTCCAGATCAGCTTGCGGGCCTCCAGGTCGACCGGTGCAGCGGGCTGGACATCTGAATAACCGGAAACGCCGCCCGCCTCGAAAGAGGCCATTCCCATCCTGGGGGGCATGACCGGGCTTGGTACCGCTGAGACCTGACGGGGTTTCACGGACGTACAGCCGAGGCCAAGGAGGAGCGTGGAAAGGGCAAGCAGGGGAAGCGCGGGTTTCACGGCGCCGACTCCGGGGTTTGGTTGAAAAGGTCTTTGATGGGCTCGAAAAGCGGGCGGGTCGTGCAGATGAAGCGCATGCGGCCATCGGGGTAGGTGGCGAGCACCTCGGCGCGGGCGCCGGCCCGCTCGGCGATGAGGCGGGCGGCCGCGATGTCCCAGAGGTGGATGCCCACCTCCACATAGCCTTCGGCTCGTCCACGGGCGACGTGGCAGATGTCGACCGCCGCCGCGCCCATGATCCTTACCTTCTGCACGCTGAGGACGAGTGTCCGCAGCGCCTCGAAGGAGCTGGAGCCGGAGGCGATGGTTTTGGATAGTCCGGTGAGCACCATCGCCCGGCGGAGGTCGGGGCAGGACGATGGGGCGATGGCTTCGCCGTTGCAGCAGGCCGGCCCTTCGAGGGTCGCGGCGTAGAGTTCGCCGAGGGGAGGGACGTAGACCGCGCCCGCGACCACGTCGCTGCCGATGCGCACCGCGACGCTGTGGCACCACATGGGCATGCCGTGGCTGAAATTCACCGTGCCGTCGATGGGGTCTACGATCCACTCCGGCTGGCCGGTGGAGCCGGCGATGGAGCCTTCCTCGCCAAGGATGGGGTGGGTGGGGAAGTGGCGGTGGATCACCGCCTCGATGACATCCTGGCATTCGCGGTCGAGCACCAGCTTGACGTCGTGGTCGAAGGCCTGGAGGGTTTCGGCGCGGCGGTGGCCTTGGGTTGTGGCATGGGCGCCGGCGGCGCGCACCGCTTCGGTTGCGACGTCGAGCAAGGTGGAGTGGCTGGGAGGGGTCATAGGGGGAGTGCGGGAAAGGAGCTGGGGCTACTAGATACGGTCTTCGACCGTTCGCTTGCCTGCCTTGCGGTCGGCGTACTGCTGTTCGATCCAGGCATAGGTGCGGGCGAGTCCGTCGGCGAGCGGCAGGTTGGGCTGCCAGCCGAGGACGCGCTGGATCATGGTGTTGTCGCTGTTGCGGCCGGCCACGCCGCGCGGGGCGCTCAGGTCGTAGCTGCGTTCGAGTGTGACGCCGCCGATGGACTCGGCCAGCGTGACCAGCTCGTTGATTGTAACCATCTCGGAGGAGCCGAGGTTGATGGGGGTGGCGGTCAGGTCCTCGCAGTGGGTAATCATGTCGATCCCTTTCACGCAATCGTCGATGTACATGAAGCTGCGGGTCTGCTGGCCGTCGCCCCAGATGCTGATGCGGAGGTCGTTCCGGTCCTTGGCCTCGATCACCTTGCGGCAGATCGCGGCGGGGGCCTTCTCGCGTCCGCCGTCCCAGGTGCCCCATGGACCGTAGACGTTGTGGAAGCGGGCGATGGCGGTCTTGAGCCCGCGCTCGGCCCAGTACTCCTCGCAGAACATCTCGGAGATGAGCTTTTCCCAGCCGTAGCCGCGCTCGGCCATAGCGGGGTAGGCATCGGACTCCTTGAGCGCGATGACCTCGGGAACCTGCTGGAGCTGGGTGTTGTAGGCGCAGGCCGAGCTGGAATAGAAATAGCGCGTGGCGCCCGCGTTGTAGGCGGCCTCGATCATGTGGGTGTTGATGAGGATGCTGCGGAGGCACATGACCCGGAAGCGCTCGATGAAGCCCATGCCGCCCATGTCGGCGGCGAGGTTGTAGACTTCCACCGCGTTCTCGGCGGCGCGGCGGCAGTTCTCCTCGTTGCTTAGGTCGAGGCACAGGGACTCGACGCCGGGGGTGTGCTGGTACCAGTTAGGAAGGGGTTTCTTGTCCACGGCGCGGATGCGGGTGAATCCCTGGTCGTGGAAGTAGCGGACGAGGGCGCCGCCGATGAAGCCGCCGGCCCCGGTCACGACGATGAGGTCGTCGGCCTTGAGCGTGGACTTGGCGGTTGGCTTCTTGCTGGGGGTCATTGCTCTCTCCTTGGATGGTCGGGAGGTGATGGGTCCTGTATGGTGGCTAAAGATTCCTTTAGAATCCCATGGAGATGGGCGTTTGGCAATGGTGGTTAT
>CBFGVE010000457.1:0-2609 GCA_965651915.1 uncultured bacterium | reverse complement strand
ACGTAACGCGCCCCTGCGAGCTGGTTGGCGCGTCGTACCTGGGTGTGACTATTGATCAGGCTGTGCCCCCCCAGCGGGGGGGGTGGGGTTGCCGGAATTGGTGGGGGAAGGTTCGCCCGCATCGGCGGCAGGCTGGCGGGTGCGGTCCAGGAAGTCCATGGCGAGCTTGTCCATGTCCTCCTCCGTTTCGAAGAAAAGCTTGGTGATGTTGGCCTCCTCGGCCTCTTTAGTGAGACCGCTGGTCATGACGAAGTCGAGGCGGGCACGGGCGAAGTCGCCCCAGGGAGTGTTCATGAAGAGGCGCGCGACCTCGAAATACACGTCGCGGGCCCGATGGAAGTCCAGCATGTCCTCGTAGCAGCGGGCGGTGAGCAGGAGGGCATCGGGAAAGGTGTTGATGTCTTTGCTCTCGTAGACCGAGGACTTGACGGCAGCATCCAGCGCTTCGTGCAGGCGCTGGGTGTCGTAGCGCAGGCGGGCCTGGGTCAGCCAGTACAGGCCTGCTTCCGAATCGGATTCGTCGGGAACCGTGGCCTGGTCGAGAACTTCGCCGGCCTTGTCGGTTTCGCCAAGCTGAAGCATGCACTGGATCATCAGCAGCTCGGAGCGGCTGGCCCGCTCGAACCATTTCAGCGAGGCCAGCACTCTGAACTGGACGAGGGCCCGGCGGAAGATCGATGCGGCCTCCTCCTGCTTCCCCTCTCGGCTCAGAATCACCGCCTGCTTGAGCAGATAGTCGCTCGCCTCGAAAAGCGGAAGGACCGCATTGTTGGGCGCGATGTCCATGTAGGGCAGTAGCGGACGCAGCCCCGCCGTGATCAGCTCGGCCCCGCGAACGTACTGGCGTGACCGGACAGCGCGGAACACAGCGGCGGGATCGTAGCCTAGCGCGAACTCAATTTCCTGAATGCTGGACAGTGGGATGGAGGCCAGCACGCCCTCCGGCGTGTTGGGAGGAGCGTAGAAGAGCTAGTCCTTCTCCTTTTTGATGAGGTGGAACAGGCGCAGCTCGCCATCGGCTCCCCTCACCCGCACCGGTAGCCCCCGCTGCGTGGGAGCCTCGGCCTCGCCGCTGGGGGCCTGCGCGGCCAGGTCGGAGGAAAGAACGGGCAACAGCCCCGCGAGCAACACCAGCCGCATAATGGCACGAAGGCTCATGATCCCATCCCCCGCATGGTCAGCAGCAGTTTGCGGCCCTCTGAAGTGGCCGGCTCGTCCTTCAATTCTTCGATGCGCACCAGTTCCTCCAGGGTTTCCATCGCCTTGCGGTACTCGCGCAGCTTCTGCAGGGCCTGCGCCCGGGCCAGATAGGCTTTTGCGGTCCAATGGGCGTCGCCCGAATACATGACATAGATGCGCTCGAAATAGGCCGTGGCCTCCGCATACTGCTTGCTGGCCACCGCGACTTCGCCTCGGCCGTAAAGCGCGGCGGGCCAGCGGTGGCGCCAGTCACGGACGCCCAGCACATCGTTGTAGGCCTTTGCGGCCTGCTCCAGCTCGCCTGACTGCTGGTACAAGCCGCCCAGCTTGAGCAGCGCGTCGGCGGCCTCGGGCGAACTGGCATAGACTTCGCGAACCACCGTGAGGTGGAGGATCGCTTCGGGAATGTTGCCCTGCTCGATGGCGTCGTCGGCAAGCATCACCCGGGCGGAGAGCCCACTGTCCGTTTCGGGAAAGACCCGGACCATCTCGCGGGCCGCCTCGAGGGCTAGCTCGCGGTTACCCGCCTTCCAGGCTTCGTTCCCGATCATCTCCAGCATGCCCGGGCTTGAAATCGGGATGTTCTGAGGACGCAGGATGAATCCCAGGAGCGTTTTCCGACCGGCCTCGGTCGTGTCCGGCGCATAGAGCAGCGCACGGGCCAGGCGCATGGCCAGCGTGGTCTCGCGCTTCTCCATGGCCTCGCGAAGGCGCTGGCGCAGCCGGTCCCATGCCCTGACGCTGATTTCGGCGTCGGCACTGCGAGATTTGCCGATCCACTCCTCGACAATGAGGTCAATGCCCACTTCGGACCGGTCCTGACCGTAGCGCTCGATGGCGTCGAAATAGTAGTCCAGCGCCTTCTGCCGCTCGTCCAAGGTCCAATAGGCGTTGCCGATGTTGAAAATCGCCAGCGAGGGATTGATGCCTTCGCGGGCGTCGTCGAGGTACAAGGTGAAATGGTCGATCACCCCCTGATAGTCCATGAGATCGTCGAGCACCTCGCCGCAGCGAAACTGGGAGTAGTTGTAGAGTTCGATGTTGATGGGAAAATCGCGGACCCGCTGGTAGCGCTCTATGGCTTCGCGGGCTCTTCCGAAGGTCCCGGATATATCGCCAAGCATGACATAGGCCTCGCCGCCCAGCTTGCTCTCGGGAAAGCGCTGCATGAAGGCGAGCAGCTTCTTCTCGGCCTCGGCCCACCGGCTCAGGCCGAAGTCGCAGGTTGCGCTGCGGAACTGGGCATCCTCGACGAAAACGGTTTCGGGAAAGTTCTGTACCACCCGGTCGAAGAAGGGCATGGCCTCGTCGTAGAGCTTGTCGAAGAGCTTTGCCATGCCCGCCCAATACTCCCCGTCGGCCTGGCGCAGGTTTCCGGGATAATCCCGGTTCATGCGGATCAGCCAGTC
>CBFGVE010000456.1:0-2619 GCA_965651915.1 uncultured bacterium | reverse complement strand
GTGTTCTGCGATGGCATCCTCGTCACCAACCAGATCGTCGAGCTGTTCCGCGAGCTGCCCCCGCGCAAGGTCGAGATCAGCATCTACGGTGCCACCGCCGAGACCTACGAGACGGTCACCCGTGTTCCGGGCTCGCACGCGCTGGCCTGGAAGGGTATCGGCAAGCTCCACGAAAACGGAATTCGCGTGGCCCTCAAAACGGTGCTGATGACGCTGAACCAGCATGAGCTGTCGGCGATGGCCGCCCAGGCCGATGCGTTGGGCGTCGGCTTCCGCCACGACGCCGCGATTTTCCCCTGTCTACCCGATGGCTCCGAGCAGCCCCTCAACCTGCGGGTATCGCCCGAGACCGTGGTCGCTGGCGACCTGTCCACTCCCGAGAAGGTCCGCATGTGGAAGGAGAAGATCGCCGCGTCCCTCCACCAGCCCGAGTCCGACCGGCTCTACACCTGCGGGGCCGGCGCGACTTCGTTCTACACCGATCCCTTCGGCAACCTCTCGCCCTGCCTAATGACCACCCACTACCGCTACCGCCAGGATGGCCGGGCCTTCCGCGAGGTGTGGGAAACCGATCTGGGCGAAATCCGTAAGCGACGCCGCACCCGCCGCGATACCTCTTTCTCCGGGCCGCTCCGCGGGGCGTGCACCCATTGCCCCGCGTTCAACTATCTCGAAACCGGCGACGAAGAAACCGAATCCGACTACATTAAACAGACCACCGCGCTCCGCTACAAGGCAGCTATGGAATGTGAACAGGAAGCCTGAACCATGACGAGTACTTTGGACAACCACGAATCTGACGCTGGCCGGCCCGGACGCCGCCCCTACGCCAAGCCCGAGCTGGGCCGGGTCGAGCTGGCCATAGAAGAAACCTTGAGTAGCGGGTGCAAGCTCGGTTCCGACGCGGGCTGCGTGGGCCCGCCCATCACCGCATTCGAGGGCGGTTCTTGACCCTCGGCTGTCATCTTGCTATCGGGCCGCTCCGCTGGGATCTCCATCATGCCGGCGGGAGTCCTTTCCGCTGCACCGACCCGGCCTACGCCGGGTTCCTGCACGCAGAGGAATCCTCGCTCGCGCGCCCGGCGCTGCGCATCGCTCGCGTCGTGGTCGAGCAGGGGCCGGTGTCCATTCCCGAGGCCGCGCCGCTGTTCAGTTCGGGTCGCAACTGGTCGCTCTGGGAGCAGGGGTGCGAGCTGCTGTTTGTTGTGGGCGCGCACCGTGGCGACCGAGCCCGGGTCGCCTGCTGCCTCGACCGTCAGACGCTCAACGCCCGGCTGACCGTGGAAGGCGATCCCACGAACCTGCCCCTCGTCTACCCTCTCGACCAGATCCTTTCCTGGGCCATGCTAGCCCACTGCGGCGGCTTGCTGCTGCATGCCGCCGTGGCGGTGAAGGCTGGGGTGGGCTACGTATTCGCCGGACGCAGCGGGGCGGGCAAATCCACCCTTTCCGGACTCTGCCACGGCGAAGGCTGGCGTATTTTGAACGACGACCGCAGCATGGTGTTCCGCCGCGACGGCTCGTGGCGCGTGGCCGGGACTCCGTGGCATGGCTCGGGGCGCTTCGCCGAGGCGGACGAGGTGCCGCTGGGCGGACTCTACTTGCTTCGGCAAGCTGCCGACAACCGCCTTGAACGCATCGATTCCCGTCAGGCCAGGATGAACCTGCTCGATGTGACGGCGGTTCCCTGGTTTGAGGACCACTGGTCGCAGCGCTCGCTGGATGTGCTGGATGACTTGTCCCGCACGGTGCCGGTCGAGTGCTATCATTTTGCCAAGTCGCTGGCTGCCGTGCGCTACCTGGAGCAAGGTTTATCGATTTCCGAGGAGGCTGCCGTATGAATAGCGCAGTCGAATTGCTACCGCGCCACGAGCAGGCGGGCCGCCAGCCTACGAAGCGGCCTCAAGGCGTAGCGAAGCCTTCCCCGCAGCCGGGCTCCGGCGCTGTCGAGGCGCGTTTCCCCGGTATTCCGCAGGCGAAGCTCCGCAATGCCCAGGCAGTCCGCCCGGGCTATCCGCAAGGCTCCTTCAAGCGCCGCATCGCCTGTCGCGAGCAGATCGTTCCCCACGCGGCCTACGATGCGGTGCAGGGTGAGGCGGCCATGGCTGCGGAAGAGTACGATGGCGCCCGGGCGCAGATCGCCGTCGCGCAATGGCCGCACGCGGACGTGGTCTCCGTCGGCCAGGGTGGGGTTCATGCTGGGGCCGTGGGCGGCGAAGGTGGCCGTCATCTGGCGTTCGAGCAGGGTGGCGATCAGGGCGCGCTGTCCGCTCTGGGAGCTAAGGGAGGCATTCATTTGAATTCAATCGCTAAGCGAAGGTAGACGATATGACGAGCAAAGCAAAGAGTGTTTGGCGCATGGCGGGGCTGGCCGGTTTGGTCGTGGGCCTCTCCGCCGCACTGCAGGCTATGGCTTCCCCCCAGGCGGGCGAAGCCCTGGTGGCGGCGGTGGCCGGCCGGGCCGATGCCCGGGTGTTTACTGGACCGGTACACGAAGGCCGCACCGAAAAGGTCCGCTTGTTCGATGGGGCGGCGCTGGGCGAGGCGTCCCGCGTCATAACGGGCTCCGACGGCCATCTGTGCATCGTGCTGACTCCGGGCGCCATACTCTGCGTGGCC
>CBFGVE010000455.1:0-2626 GCA_965651915.1 uncultured bacterium | reverse complement strand
CTATCTCCAGAACCTCACCCAGCTTCCGCCCGAGCGGAAGAACCTGCTGTTCGACGCCCAGGACTCCGACGAGAAGAACCTGGTGTTCGTGGTGCAGGATCTGGCCAGCCTGCAGCTCGAAACGGTCATCCACTACGAGCGCAGCGCCTACGCGGCCCTGGTGAGCATGTTCGACCGCGACGAACACACCCCCAACCTGCTCGAACTATTCCCGGGTCCGAACTTCAGCGCCCGCGAGCTGATCCTGCGGGACAACGCCGAACCCAGCCGAGCCCGCCCCAAGCCCTCGTCCTAGAGCCGGCGGGAAGGATGGCGTGAAAGGGAGTTTGTAGCGCGGTCGTGAGGCCGTATCTTCGGGGGGATAGCGCCTCACGGCACCCCTACGAACGCCGGTGGTACGGGGGATTTTTTCTCACGGAGGCACGGAGATCACGGAGTGGGGAGGATGGGAGAATTTTCACCGCGGATGGGAGAGAAGAGGGTCACTGTGAAACACGGGGAGGACGCGAAGGGGAGTTTGTAGCGCGGCCGTGAGGCCGTATCTTCGGGGGGGATAGCGCCTCACGGCGCCCCTACGAACGCCGATGGAACGGGGAATTAGGGGGTTTTTTCTCACGGAGGCACGGGGCTCACGGAGGGGAGTTTGGGAAAATATTTTCCGCGGATGGACGCGGATTTACGCGGATGGGGAAAGTGAGGAGAGGGCGCTACGAAACACGCGGAAGGCGCGAAGGGGGAGTTTGTAGCGCGGCCGTGAGGCCATTTCTTCGGGGGGGGATAGCGCCTCACGGTGCCCCTACGAACGCCGGTGGGACGGGGGACTGTTTCTCACGGAGGCACGGAGATCACGGAGGGAGCGGATGAGAAGAGTTCTACCGCGGATGTAAGGGGGGGAGATGTAGCGGCGTTTCCGAGAGACGCGGGGGGGCAGCAGAATGACGCGGATTTACGCGGATGGGAAGAAAAGGAAGAGGGAGTCGAGAGGAGGAGTAGGGGCTGCGGTGCGGTCTTGTGCGATGGCGTTCAATGGGGTATAGGTGCGGGCCTACTTTATCAAGGATACCCACCATGTTCGACACTCTTAGCGAATCCCTGCAGAAGGTCTTCCGCAACCTGCGGGGATACGGGAAGCTTTCCGAAAAGAATATCTCCGACGCCCTGCGCGAGGTGCGCATGGCCCTGCTCGAGGCCGACGTCAATTTCCAGGTGGCCAAGGAGTTCATCGCCCGGGTGAAGGAGAAGTGTCTGGGCGAGGAGGTGCTGGCCAGCGTCACCCCCGGCCAGCAAGTCATCAAGCGGGTACACGAGGAGATGGTCGCCCTGCTCGGCGGCGAGCACCGCGACTTTGTTCTCAAGGGAAAGCCCGCCGGAGTCCTCCTGCTCGGCCTCCACGGCGCGGGCAAGACCACGACCTGCTCCAAGCTGGCCCGCCAGTGGAAGCAATCGGGCCGCAAGGTACTGCTGGTCGCCTGCGACATCCGCCGTCCGGCGGCGGTCGAACAGCTTTCCCAGCTCGCCCGCCAGGTGGGGGTGGGCATTGTCACCCCCCAGCCCGGCGAGACGGTGCCGGCGATTGGGGTGCGGGCGGTCGAGCACGCGCGCAGCCAGGGCTACGACGTGGTGATCTACGACACCGGCGGCCGATTCCAGATCGAGAGCGAGCTGGTGGCGGAGGTGCGGGAGCTGCGGGAGCGGGTCCAGCCGGAAAACGTGGTGCTGGTGCTCGACGCGGCGATCGGCCAGGAGTCGGTACACGTGGCGGAGACCTTCCACCGGGAGGTGGGCCTGACCGGGCTTATCCTGACCAAGCTCGACGGCGACGCCCGCGGCGGCGCGGCCCTCTCGGTGCAGTCGGTCACCCGCTGCCCCATCCTGCGGGTGGGCGTGGGCGAGCGGCCGGAGGACCTGGAGGAGTTCTTCCCCGACCGCATGGCGTCACGCATCCTCGGCATGGGCGACGTGATTTCGTTTGTGGAGAAGGCCCAGGCCAGCCTCGATGTGGCCGAGGCGGCTAAAATGGAAGAAAAACTGAGGAAAAACACCCTCGACCTCGAGGATTTCCTCTCCCAGATCCAGCAGATGAAGAAGCTGGGGCCGATCGACCAGATCTTCGACATGATGCCCGGCGCGCCCAAGATGGACGGGGCCCAGAAGCAGAAGGTGGCCGAGCAGTCCACCCGCGAGATGCGCCGCTCGGAGGCCATCATCCGCAGCATGACCCCGCTGGAACGGCGCAAGCCGGCCAGCATCGACGCCTCCCGGCGGCGGCGGATCGCGAAGGGGAGCGGCACCACCGTCCGGGATGTCAACGAGCTGCTCAAACGGTTCGAGCAGACCCGTTCGATGGCGAAAAACATGAAAAAAATGCAAAAAAAGTTGCTTCGCTTTGCGAAGTAGTCTAGTAGTATGCCCCTTTTCGCGGAGCCAGCAGATTTCCTCGGGCTCCACAGTGGGTTAGTTAAGGAGCACGTACATCCATGTCAGTCAAAATCAGGTTAAGCCGCAAGGGCCGCATGAACGCCCCCTTCTACCGCATCGTGGCGATCGACTCGCGCAAGCCCACGGACGGTCGTTTTCTGGAGTCCATCGGCTGGTATGACCCCAAGAAGTCCGGCGTGAATTTCGA
>CBFGVE010000454.1:0-2657 GCA_965651915.1 uncultured bacterium | reverse complement strand
CGCGACCTTCACGGTCTCCAGTTCGGCTCCGTGGCCCTCGCCCGGGCCGGGCACTACGAACGGGCAGTGGACCGCTAGCAGACGCTGATCGAAAAGCATCCCGAGCCCAAAGCGCTGCACAACATGGCCCTCGCGCTCCGCCTGCTCGACCGCCGCGACGAGGCCCGCGCCGCGCTGCAGCGCATCGACGAAACCTACAGCGCCTCCCATCCCCAGGATGCCGCCAGGGCCCGCCGGGCACTGGAAATCATGGACGAAGAGGACGCCAACCCGATTCCCGCCATCTCTAACCAGCCGGCCGGGAATGTCCAACCCTTGGACTCCCGCCATCCGGAATGATCCAAGGCTTGGACAATTCGACCCAAAAGCATCGGGAGAGCCCCAAGCTGTAGCGGTGTCTCCGCGAGACGCAGTGCCGCTCGCGGAGCGGCCTCTACAACCCCTTCCTCTGTTTCAGGGCTGCCTGATGAGCTTCCTGGCGGGCTCCCTCTTCCCCCGCCGCATCGCAGCGGGAAGCCTCAATCAAATCAGAACGCCGAGGCGATCCGCTCAAGGCTAACGCCCAAAACCTCCCGGGCAACCTGGTCCACTGCGGCCTGTGGGCCAGTGAGGTGGACGGTGATCTGGGCGTGGGTCATCGATTCGCCTGGAGCGAGCGCGGCGGCCGGCGACGAAGTTTCCAGCTCATAGAAAGGCCCGAGGGGAGGCTGTCCCGGCGCGGGCGATCCGTCGTTGTAGGCATTGATCACATCGCCGGAAAACGGATCCTCCTGCATCTCCCACATGGAATTGACATAGCCGACATCGGTGGCCACCGGCCGGGTCGCCACGAGGTTCAGAATGCCCGCATCCACGTCGTAGCTGCCCGCGACCCACTTGGATCGTGCAGGGCTGATGCCAATTTTGCCGCGGCGGGTGCCGTCGCCCCGCATGAACAGCACATCCTCGTCCACGCGTAGATAGTCGGAGGGCACCTTGCCGAAATAGGTGTCGTTGACCTTCGGCCCCAACTCCTCAACGGATCCCGCCTTGAAGGGAATCGCCATGATGGTGCCGGCCGAGGGAGGGTACATCCCAAGCAGCCAGATCGACAGCATGCCCGACTCACGGGTCCAGGCGGTGTCGCCGAGATTGCGGATGGTGTTGCTGGACTCGTAGGCGACCAGCGAAATCGCTTCGTCCACGCCCTCGATCCCCAGCCACTCCGCAAGCTCGCCGCGGTCCAGCAGACGAACTGTGCGCTCGATACCGACGTGGAGCGCACGCCCGCTCCAGTTGACCAGGCTGGCTTCGTGGCTGAAGGATACCGAATCCTCGGTTTGGGCCGTCACCTCGTACGCCTCGGTATCGATGGCTGCAGGAACTTTCCAGTCGGAGAACTCGAACGGAGCGCCGGGCTTGAAGTAGATCGAAAACTGCCCGCCTTCGGGACCCAGCCAGAAGCGCTCCTCGCCGCCAAACACGTAGATGTGGTCTTCGAGGCGGCCAGCTCGCTCGGCATCGCTCAGAAATCCGCGCTCGATCACCGGACGGTTAATCCAGCCAAAGCTGGGTCCGTGGTGTTGGTCGAACGTGCTGGTCATGACCCGCCCCTGGAGTCCGGGCGCGACCGCCACGGCGGAATCACCCTGGGTAAGCAGAACGGTATCCAGGTGTTCCCGCATAAACGCAAGATCACCCGCGAAGCCCGTGACGTTCTCCGGCTCGATCGTGCAACCCATCCATCCCGTCAGACATCCAAGCAACAAGGCATGGGACATTAGTTTCATGGACGTTCGATCCTTATCGTAGATGAAGCTATCAGGCGCTTCCGGGTTTTCCGTGTGGTTTATCGAGTCCATTCTACCCTTTGGCGATGAATGACACCAATCTTTAAGAGCAGATGCTCGATTCAGAGACTCCGTGGCTGGTAGCTACCGCTACCGTGCGTGTAATCCTTCATGCCCTTTGGCATCAGCGAAAAACGTGTGAGAAACGGAAAAATCAAGAATTCTGGTCTCACGGAGGCACGGGGTTCACGGAGGAGAAGCAGGGCGGCGCTGTAGCGTCGTCTCCGCGAGACGCAGAGCAAAAGGGAAAGCGCGGGGGGGAGGCGGGGGCGTCCTCCGGCATTCCTCCTAATTGCAGGCAGTTAATTTGGTTATCAAACCCAAGAACGCCCCTTACAGCCGATTTTTGTAGTCGGAAATGGCCTTTAAGCGCCGTACGCCTTGCCTTCCTCGCGGAGCTTAAGGTGGTAGCAGTGGCCCCTCTCGAAATATCGTCCCGCCTTCGGCATTCGTTCCCCTAGTCAGCTTAGAAACGCTTTTCGGCACAGAAAAATGCCGCCAAGCAGGTTTGCAGCCCTTTAAAACAGCCCTATCCACCTCTCCGTCAAAAAGTTACCGGAGGACGCCCCCGGATTTTAAATTTGGTTTTCGACCAATCACTTGCTTGGGTCCGCCCCCAAAACCCTATTCCCCGTGTTATGTGACTCATCCTTGAACACCCGCCTTATCCCCTCCGCGCTTATAGTGATCCGATCACCCAACCGCTCACCTTTATTGAAAGTACCAAGCTCGTAACTTCCATCGGAATACGCTTTGATTCCGAACCCGTCCAGCTCTCCCCCGGAGAAAGCCCCCATATTTGCTCGCTTTCTGTCGCCATCCAACAGT
>CBFGVE010000453.1:0-2667 GCA_965651915.1 uncultured bacterium | reverse complement strand
GGAATACTCAGCGCGAGCGGCCCCCGGAAGAACTCGGGAAAGAGAGTGATGATGTTGATGCGCATCAGAAGGCCTTCCGCCCCCGCTGTCCGACCTGTCCTCTGCTCACAGGTCGCGCAGCCCATCGGGCAGCTTCAGCAGGACGACCCGCTTTTCCAGGTCGACCTGCTGAACGATCTCCTTCACGAACGGCACCAGGATCTCCTTCCCTCCGGCCCCCCTGACGACGAGCTGCTCTCCCGGTTTGATGGCGAGCAGGTCCACGACTCTGCCGAGCTCCTGACACTCCACATCGGTGGCGATCACCACCGAACGATCACTGGTGGGATCCTCGATTCGGTAGGCCATGCATCCTTCGAAGTGGTGCAGCGTACACCAGCGCACCCGGAAGCCCGCGATCATCTGGCCCTCGAAATTCTCGCCCGACTCCAGGGTGTGGAACCGGTTCTTCTCCCCAAGGCTGTAGAGAGGGATCGGCCACAGCGGCTTGCTCATGAGGGTGTGGAGCACTTCCTCGCACGTCTGGCCATGCAGCATGGGGCCATAGCAATCCAGCTCGATGCCGGCATTGTAGATCGGCGAGAACCTGGGCAGGCCGCATACATGGTCCAGGTGGTAGTGCGACATGATCAGGCTAATCGCCTTGTTCTTCAGCAGGGCCGGCACCGAATCGGCGAAAGCCGTGACGCCGCTGCCCATGTCGAGGATCAACGCCCGGTCGCCATCGGCTTCGATCAGCATCGAGGTCGAGTTTCCGCCGTAGAAGGCATAGTCAGAGCCAGGCACCGGTTCGGTGCCCCGCACGCCGCCAAAGGTGAGTTTCATGAAGCCTTCCTGGTACTCGTTATTTTTCGGTGAGGGACCACACCCCATCGCCCGCCTCGCCGCCCTGTTCTACCAGATGACGGCAGCGGGCGGCAAGCCGCTGGGAAACGGTATCGCCGGAAAGGGACTCGAACAGCGCCTGCGCCTCGGTCCAAGCCCTGCGGTCCATCGCCGCCTGGGCTTCGCCGAAGCGGCGAAGCTCATCCTCCGCAAGCGGTGGCGACTCGCCAAAGGGCTCGTAGACGGCGACCGGCTGCTTGCGGCCCACCACCTGGATGCGGGCCAGCCTGCGGCCGGGCACCTCGCCGCCAAGCAGATTCCAGGTGGACTCGGAGACCATCAGGGTGGTGCCGAAGACCTTGTTCGCCCCCTCCAGCCGCGATGCGAGATTGGCGGCATCGCCGAGGATCGAATAGTCGAAGCGCTCGTGCGAACCCATGTTGCCCACAATGACGTCGCCGGTATTCATGCCGATGCGGGCGACTAGTTTAACGCCATACTTCTCGGTAAACTCCTCCCGGCGGCGAGCCAGCGCGGCCTGGCAGCGCAGCGCGGCGCGCACCGCCCGGCGGGCGTGGTCCTCCTGGGCCAGCGGGGCGTTCCAGAAGGCCACAATGGCGTCTCCAATGTACTTGTCCACGGTGCCGCCCTCCTCCTGAATGATCGAGGTCATCTCACTCAGGTAGTCGTTGAGCAGGGCGATGAGCTGGGGCGGTTCGAGCCGCTCGGAAAAACTGGAGAACTTTTCCAGATCGGAGAAGAAGATGGTCAGTTCGCGCCGCTCGCCGCCCAAGGTAAGCTGCGAGGGATCATCGATTATTTTTTCAATCACTGCCGGGCTGAGGTAGTAGCGGAAGGCGTTCTTGATGAATTTCTTCTGGCGTCCCTCGGTGGCATAGCTTACCACGATGCCGCCCACGCTGGCGACCACCACCCCCAGCTCGACCACTACCAGCGGAAGCCAGTAGCCCATTGGATAGGCCCCGTAGGCCAAAGCGACCGGGAGCGCCAGCCCCACCGCCATGACCAGGGCGCTCTGCCAGGCATCGCGGGAAAGAACAACCCCCGCGCCGAATGCGAAGGAAAGCAGGAGGGTGAGCAGGTTCGGCCACAGGCCCGGCGCGTCGCGCAGCATGTCCTCGCTCAACAGGTTGTCGAACAGGGTCGCGTGCAGGATCACGCCTGGCGCGGCCCGCTGCAGCGGGGTCGGACGCAGATCCTTTAGTCCTGGGGCGCTAAAGCCGAAGAACACCCACGCATCCCGCAGCTCCTCGGGGTCCACCACCGGGGTTTCTCCCATTTGAAGCCGCTGCTCCGACTGAATGATCGCCGCTGCAGGGAAGGCCTCGTAGGTCCCCGGCTTGCGGAACCGAAGCAATCCTCGCCCAGTGCCATCGACCGGACGGCGGTGCCCGTCTATCTGTAGCCATCCACCCTCGAGCGCCAAAGGGGTCTCGACCTTCCGGTCTAGCAGATACGCCGCCATGCCTAGCGAAGGTACTAGATGGCTATCGAAAGAGCGGAAATAGCTTACCCGGCGGAAAATGCTGTCGGAGTCGGGGATCTCCTCCACATTGCCCAGCGCGGCGGCGTTGGTCGCCACCTCGGGTATGGGAAAGGAGGCGGAGGGACGATACCAGCTAACCGGCACGTCGCCCTGCAGCCGCCAGGGCGGGCGCTCGGTGTCGACCGGCCAGAGGCGCGAACGCTGCAGGCTCTCGGCGGTGCTGAGAAAGACCGCGCCGACAAACGACGGCGTGGCCGCGATGGCCTCGCCGAAGGCCTGGTCGTCGTAGACATCGTAGGCGGAAGCCTCGGTATAGAGCACGTCGAACACCACGA
>CBFGVE010000452.1:0-2683 GCA_965651915.1 uncultured bacterium | reverse complement strand
TCGCTCATGGGCTGTCGTATTCCTGATGAAGGTGAAAAGGCGGCGCTACACGTCCAGGTTGCGGACGTTCAGGGCGTTTTCGAGGATGAAGTCGCGCCGGGGCTCGACCTCGTCGCCCATCAGCACGGTGAAAATCTGGTCGGCCTTGACCGCGTCCTCGAGGACGACCTTCTGCATCTTTCGGTTCGCCGGGTTCATGGTGGTCTCCCAGAGCTGCTCGGGATTCATTTCACCCAGACCTTTGTAGCGCTGAATGACCAGGCCCTTGCGGCCAAGCTCCCGGACCCGGACCGAAAGCTCGAGGATGGAGTGGAGCGGCGTGACGTGGTCCTGCCCCTCGACCATCTCGTACATGGGAGCATCCGAACGCAGCAGCGCCTTCGGCTCGACCCCGAGCTTGCGCAACTGGTCGACGGTCCGGGCGAGCTGCGAAACCGAATAGATCTCGCGCCAGCGGACCACCGGGGCGGAGCCGCTGTAGGGGCTGTCGTCGGTCCGAATCTCCAGGCTTCCCCCGTGCTCGCCTTCGAGCCGCTGGCATAGGGTGCGTAGCTCCTGCTCGGTGTTCACGTAGTAGAAGGTCTTGCTGTCGCCCTGCTGGAGCATCACGCGGTACTGGGGGAATACGCCCGCATCCAGGTCGCTGTTGCCCAGATAGTCCTCCATATCGATCCCCTTGCTGCGCAGACGGCCGCGGATTTCGTCGAGGGTGTCGAGGCAGGCAATGATGGTGCTAAGGGTCTGGCCTTCGATCACCCGCTCCGGGTCGCCCGCCGGGCGGACGACGAGATCCTCCGACCCCAGCTCGACGAGGATGCGCGCCAATTCCTCGTCGCTCTGCACGTACTGCTCGCGCTTGCGTCGCTTGATCTTATAGAGCGGCGGCATCGCGATGTAGACGTAGCCCCGGCGGATCAGCTCGGGGAATTTGCGATAGAACAGGGTGAGCAGCAGGGTGCGGATGTGGGAGCCATCCACGTCGGCGTCGGTCATCAGCACGATGCGTCCGTAGCGGATTTTGGCGGGATCGAACTCGCTCGCCTCGATGCCGGCGCCGATCGCGGTGATGATCGTGCGGATCTGCTCGCTGCCGATGATCTTATCGTCGCGGGCCTTCTCGACGTTGAGCACCTTGCCGCGCAGGGGCAGGATGGCCTGGAACATGCGGTCGCGGCCCTGCTTGGCCGAGCCGCCTGCGGAGTCGCCCTCGACGATGAAGATCTCGGTCTTGGAAGGATCGCGCTCCGAGCAGTCGGCCAGCTTGCCGGGCAGGGAGCCGCTTTCCAGCGCCCCTTTGCGGCGGGTGAGGTCGCGGGCCTTACGGGCGGCCTCGCGGGCTCGGGCGGCGAGCAGCGCCTTGTCGATGATCTTTCGGGCGACCCCGGGATTCTCTTCGAGGAACATGCCGAGCTGGTCGTTGGTGATCGACTCGACGATGCCCTGCACCTCACCGTTGCCCAGCTTGGTCTTGGTCTGGCCCTCGAACTGGGGGTCGGGTACCTTGACGCTCACCACGCAGGTCAGCCCCTCGCGGACGTCGTCGCCGCTCATCGGCTTCTCGTCCTTGATCAGCTTGTTCGCCTTGGCGTACTGGTTCAGGGTGCGGGTGAGCGCCGAGCGGAAGCCGCTGAGGTGGGTGCCGCCCTCGATGGTGTTGATGTTGTTGGCGAAGGAGAAGATCGTCTCGGCGTAGGCGTCGGTATACTGCAGGGCCACCTCGGCGACGATGCCGTCCTTCTCCTTCTCGAAATAGATCGCCTCGGGATGCAGCGGCAGCTTGTTGCGGTTCAGGTGGTGCACGAACTCCCGGATGCCGCCCTCGTACTTGAAGATCTCATCGCGCTCGGGGCTTTCCTGGGAGAGCCGGATCTCGATGCCCCGGTTCAGGAACGCCAGCTCCCGCAGGCGGTTGGCCAGGGTGTCCCAGTTGAACTCGATCACCGGGAAGATGGTGATGTCGGGGAAAAACGTGATCTTCGTGCCGGTGCCCTTGGTCTTGCCGATGGTTTCGAGCTGGGTGACCGGGTCGCCGTACTCGTAGCGCTGGTGGTGGACCTGGCCGTCGCGGCGCACCTCGACCTCGAGCCATTCGCTGAGCGCGTTCACGCAGGAAACGCCAACCCCGTGCAGACCGCCGGACACCTTGTAGGACGAATGGTCGAACTTGCCGCCCGCGTGCAGGGTGGTCAGCACCACCTCGACGGCCGGCTTGCCCTCCTGCTCGTGGATGTCGACCGGAATGCCGCGGCCGTCGTCGTCCACCGAAAGCGACCCGTCGGCATTGATCCGGACGTGGATGTGGGTGCAGTAGCCGGCCAGCGCCTCGTCGATGCTGTTGTCCACCACTTCGTAGACGCAGTGGTGCAGGCCGCGGACCCCGGTGTCGCCGATGTACATGGCCGGGCGCTTCCGCACCGCCGCCAAACCGTCCAGAACGGTGATGTTGCTCGCGCCATAGGTGCCGGGCTGCGCCGGGGCCTTGGGGCTTTCCTGGGTGGATTCGTCGTTCATAAGCTGGCCGTGTCCTTGCAGTTAGTCTGGGTCCGAAAATCGGAAGGAGAAAAAGGGCGGGCAATCCGGAGGGGCGCAGCGGCACCCCACTTTCCTAACCCCCTTAAATATAAAGCGTTTAGGATAAGCTGCCGAAGGGCTGAAATGCAATGAAAAATCACAGTAAAAACCG
>CBFGVE010000451.1:0-2696 GCA_965651915.1 uncultured bacterium | reverse complement strand
CCTGCTGAGCGCCGCCGTTGCCGCCGAGCAAACCGGCATGCTTGCCGAGGCGATCGAACTGTATGCCGCCTATCTGGACGTTAGCTTCTCCGCCGACGCCGCCCTCGCCTACCACTACGCGGTGCGCAAGGAAGCGAAGGCGGGCGAGCTTCTCGCCAAGAGCGCCGCCTACCTCCAGCGCGCTCTCGACGACACCTCCACTACCCCTCAGAACCTCCAGTCGATCCGTTACGAGTTGGCCCAGATCTACCGTGAACAGGAGAACATGGAGGCCTACTTCGCGATGATGCAGAAGCTCATCGAGACGATGCCCGAAGGCCAGTTTCTCTACGAGTACGCCATCCATCTCTACGGCAGTGGGCGCTACGACCAGGCGCTGGAGCTGTTCACGCTCAGCTTTGAAAAAATCGAAGACCGGGAAACCCGGTACCAGATCTGCAAGGCCATCGCCGACATCCACCTCATTCGCCACCGCCCCGAGGAGGCCATCGTCTGGCTCGACCGGGCACGGGAATATGGAGAACCCGACCGCTACTGGCACCTGGGCATGGCCCGGGCCGACTACCAGCTCGAGCGCTACGAGGAAACCATCGACCGACTTCTGCCCATCGCCGAGGACGAGGACCTGTTCCACATGTATCTCGGTTTCTCCTTCTACAACCTGAAGCCCCAAATGCCCGGGCTCGCCCTGTACCACATGAACCGTATCCAGGCCACGGAGAAGCTGCGGATCAACGAGCAATTCAACTTCTTCGCCAACCGGGCCTACCTACACTACGACCAGAACCAGGACGCCGCCGCGCTGGCCGACGTGGACCGGGCCCTAGCGATCCACCCCGCCGACGAGTTGCAGCTTGTCCGGATGCGCGCCCTCATCCGCACCGGGGCATACGACGAGGCGCTCGCCCAAGGATACGCCCTGCTAGCCGAGATCGAAGCGGCAACCGGCGGCGAAGAGCCTCTCCCTGACCTGCTCAAGGCCCACCCCAATCCAGCGCTGCATATCCAATTCGAGGAGGATGCCGGCGAAACCGGGTCCAAGCTGCGGAGCGAAGCCGACGAGCTGATGGGGCTGGCCAGCTACCAGTCCAAGCAATGGCCGGAAGCGGTCGAGTTCCTCAGCCGTTCGCTGGAGCGAGACCCCTCCCTCCTCCAGGTACGCTACCTGCGTGGGCTCGCCTACTTCCACATGGGCGAGCTGGACAAGGCCGAAGAGGATCTCGCTGCCCTCCAGTCGCAGGCTGACCGCTTCGCGCCGACCTTCTGGGGCGACCTGGCCTTCCTTCAGGGCTTTCTCAAGCAGTACGCCGAAGGCACCGACTCCATCGACCGATCCCTCGGCTACTACCCCCATGATATCGACGGCTGGCAGGAACGCGCCTACCAGTTCATGAAGAACCGCGAGAACAAGGACAGCAAGGAATCCTTCGCCCGCGCCATCCGTCTCTACGACGAGGTCCTCCCCTACGTGATCGACGAAACCGAAGCCGACGACTACCGCGAAATCCGCATGAGTCTCCAGCAGGAGTATTCCAAGCTCGACAAGGTTTGGAGCCTCCAGCTCTACGGGCAGCGCACCGATCTGGATTTCGAGACCTTCGAGCTGCCCAGCGGAGTCGCTGCCGACTCCACTCAGGGTGCACTCCAATCGCAGGGCGGCGCGTCGATTGGCTATCGTCCGCCCAACATCGGGTTCCGCAACGAGCGGACCTTCGATCTCTTTGTCCGCGTACTCGCCAATCTCGAACCCCGCTCCTGGAGCCCAGACGAGGACAGCTACCAGGGCGGCGTGGGCATGATGTACAAGCCCTTTATCAAGCACAACTATGTGCTGGGCTTCGAGCGCCTGTTTAAAATCGGAGACAACTCCGAAGACAACTGGCTTTGGCGGAACACCTATGCACTCGAGAGCGGGGATCGGCCGCTCCGTGACGAGCGCCTCTGGCTCTACCGCCGCTTCTACGGAGAGGCCAGCTACTACCTCGAAGATCCCAAGCGGTGGATCTATTTCGGCCAGGGCAACATCGGCCCCAGCATGCTGGCGACGTCCAAACTGATCGTCACCTTTCCTGAAGCGCTGCTCGTAGCCCGACGGCAAGATCACGGCGATCCCGAGGGGATTGGCACCTACTGGTACTATGGCGTGGGTCTTAACGCACGCCTCCTCGAGGGCAAGCGGCAGTTCACCCGCGAGCGCTGGGCTCTAGCCGCCTATGCCCACTATGTCTGGGGCCGCTTTGAAACATTTCCCGACAACTATGACCAGAACGACTTCGAAGGCTGGATCATCGGAGTCACTTTCACGCGCTAAAGGAACCTACGGGATGAAAACACGCCTGTTATCCGCCATTGCCACCGCCACCCTGGTCCTTGCCACCACCAGCGCCAGGGCCGGTGTAGAGGCCACGTTTATCCAGCTTCACCGGGGAACAGCGGAGAAGTCGGCGGCTGACTGGCAGGCTGATTTTCAGTCCATGAAAAGCCTCGGTATTGGCACGGTCATCGTGCAGTGGAGCGCCGAAGAGTCCATCCTTTACTTCGCCACCGCCACCAACCACTTCCCCTACATGGGCGAAAGCTACCCGGTGCTGGACCGGATTTTCGACGCCGCCGAAGCCGAAGGACTCGATATTGTACTCGGTCTCCAGCACAACCCCGAATACTGGGAGCAAATTAAGAGCCGCGAGAAGGTGCTC
>CBFGVE010000450.1:0-2696 GCA_965651915.1 uncultured bacterium | reverse complement strand
CATATCCAATTCGGAGGAGTCCGGACTGCTAACCCTCCAGAACCGCAAGGACGGGAGCGAGGGCTCGATGGTGTTCTACCGGGGCAAGATGGTCGATGCCATGTACCGAGAAAAGCAGGCTATCGACGCAGTCTACGAACTGTTCCAGCTCAAGCAGGGCCGGTTCGTGTTCAAGCACAGCCAGGCGTCCCCCGCGAAAATCAGCATCACCCAGTCCACCCAGTCCCTGCTCATGGAGATCAACCGGGCGCTCGACGAAGAGCGCAAGCAGTACGACACCGCCGATTCCGACGCCGGCATCATCCATTTCCGACAGGCCTCCAGCTCCTGACGCCGCCCTTGACGCCGCCGCATACCCTGCGGCATCATCGGCACTGTCTGTCCTCCGACCCCGCACGGGAGCACCGCTTTGTCGAACAACCGCTTTGAGCATCTCGAAACCTACATGCTGGCCGTCATCGAAGGCCGCATCCGCAGCAAGCGGGCCTCCCTGCTGCGTTTCGGCCTCAAGCAGCTCTCCTACCTCTTCGCCCTCATCGTTCAAACCCGCCTCTGGCTCTACGCCCACGGCATTCGCCGGCCCCATACCCTGGGCTGCCAGGTACTCAGCGTAGGCAACCTCACGGTAGGCGGCACCGGAAAAACCCCCATCGTCGAAGTCTTCGCCCGCTCGCTTTCCGAGCAGGGCCGCAAGGTCGCCATCCTCAGCCGCGGCTACAAACGCAAGAAACCCCCGCTAGGCCAGCGAATCCGGCAGAAATTCAGCCTCACCGAAGCCCCGCCTCCCCTGGTGGTGTCCGACGGCGAGCGCCTACTGCTGAACGCCACCGTCAGCGGCGACGAACCCTTCATGCTCGCCTCCAACCTCCCCAATGTCGCAGTCATCGTCGACAAGGACCGCGTCAAGGCCGGCCAGTACGCGATCAAGAAGCTCGGCTGCGACACCCTGATCCTTGACGACGGCTTCCAGTACATGGCCCTGCACCACCGGCTCGACATCGTGCTCGTCGACCGCACCAACCCCTTCGGCTACAACAGCGTGCTGCCCCGCGGACTCCTGCGCGAACCCGCCCGCAACATCAAGCGAGCCGGCTTTATCTTCATCACCAAGTCCAACGGCGACGGCGCCGAAGACTTAAAGAAGGAGCTGCGCGCGCTCAACCCCCACGCCGAGATCAGCGAGTGCCGCCACTGCCCCCGCCACCTGCGCTATGTCTACGGAAAGGAAGTCGAACCTCTCGACTATCTCAAGGGCCTCAAGGTCGTCGCGGTTTCGGGAATTGCCGTGCCCAAGGGTTTCGAGGACGAACTGCGCCGCCAGGGCGCCGAGGTGCTCCTCCACCAGACCTACGCCGACCACCACCGCTACGTGCAGCAGGAGATCCTCGACCTGATCAACGAAGGATTGAAGCTCGGCGCCCAGGCGATCATCACCACCGAGAAGGATGCCGTCCGCTTCCCCCACATCGAGCGGCTCGACCTCCCCATCCTCTTCCTCCGCGTCGAAATCGAAATGTTCAGTGGCACCGAGGCCTTCAATGACTGGATCGCCCGCATCTGCTTCCAACAAAACCTCTAGCCCAGTGCTCGTCTGCGGGCTTAACTGGATAGGCGACAGCATCATGGCCATGCCGGCGCTCCAGGCCTGGCGCGCCGCCCACCCCCACGCCGAACATGTCGTGCTGGTGAAGCCCGCGCTCGCCCCCCTCTGGCGGCTGCACCGGGCCCCCTCCCGCATCGAGCTGCTGGAGCCGGGGAATGCCGGCACACTCCGCACCGGGCACCGCCTGGCCGGCGAAAGCTTCCAGGCCGCCTACATCCTCCCCAACTCCTTCCGGTCCGCCCTCGTGCCCTGGCTCGCCCGCGTCCCCCGCCGGCGCGGACCTGGCACCCCCCTGCGGCGCGCCCTGCTGACCGAACCGACCCCACCCCCACCCCCGCAGCGCCACCAGGCCTGGGAGTACTTCGACACCTTCGACCTTCCCAGCCCCGCGTCCCTCCCCGCACCTGAACTTGAGATTCCGCCGGAGGCGCGGGACCGCGCAGCCGAACTGCTCGCCCCCCTGCCCAGCCCTCGCTTCGCCCTGATCCCCGGCGCGGCGCGTGGACCCAGCAAACAGTGGCCGGCCGAGCACTACATCGCCCTCGGCCGCCTGGTCGCAGGCCAGGGAGGCGGCATCGCCGTCACCGGGGCCCCGGGGGAGGCCGCACTCTGCGAGCACATCGCCAGCGAAATCGGCACCTCGGCCATCAGCCTGGCCGGACGCACCTCGTTTACCGAGTGGGCCGCACTGCTCCAGCACTGCGGCAATGTGGTGGCCAACGACAGCGGCGGCATGCATCTCGCCGCCGCCGTGGGCGCCCGAACCGTCGCGGTCTACGGGGCCACCGACCCCGCCATCACCGGACCTCTCGGAACCCGCTGCACCGTGATCCAGACCCCTGGCCCCCGCGCCCGCGATCTGCCCCGCGTCTCCCCCGAGGCCCAGGCCCGCCTCGCCGCCATCAAGCCAGAGGAGGTCTTCTGCCACCTGACCGCCCAGTTCGCCCCAAACGCGTGCGTATGACGCCCGCCTGCGCCTGATCGGCGAGTCGGGTGCAAGCACCCTCCCGAGCTATCCGACCCTTCCGGGATCGCTGGGGCGCGGTAGTTCGAGCCCTCCGGGACGCACCGCTCCCCCCCCCTCCCCCCCCTC
>CBFGVE010000449.1:0-2704 GCA_965651915.1 uncultured bacterium | reverse complement strand
ATAGACTCCCTTGCCCTGTATGCTGGAATCCATCCTAAGGTGTCCGGCTACCATCGCATGCTATCCAAGCGGTTCCCTTACGCGGTCTACTATACAGTGGAGGTTGACACAGCGATCGTGTGGCGAGTGCTCGACTTGAGGCAGCACCCTGATCGACTCCGGCGCGCGCTGATGAATGATCGGTGAACATAATAGTACCTGATGTTAAAACATTCCTAAGCCTTTGGGGTGCAAAGGCATCCTGCGCAACGAACGGTTTTCTGGCATCGTGGTGCCGAAGCCTTGTGGACACTGGGTGGGGGAAAAGTGCGTCGCCGCGCATTTACCGCTTGCGTGGCCGGGGTGGTGGCTCTAAGGTGTCCGACTCTTGCCCCCAGAATGCTCGGGTGGCGGAACTGGCAGACGCGCTAGGTTGAGGGCCTAGTGGCCGCAAGGCTGTCCGGGTTCGAATCCCGGCCCGAGCACCATCCCCGCACAGGGCTCCGCAATCTGCGGATCGCCGCTTCGCGGCGGGCATCGCCCGAAACCCTCCCGGGCACTCTCTTTCTTTACGCCCTGCCAATGAGGGGGCTTGCTTTTCTCAGCGCTTTTCCCGAGTCTTCTTCCGCAAGGTTGCCGGTGTAAACAAATCAAGGAGTGCGGCGATGAGCGAAGTTCAGAACAAAGCCGAAGGCGTGGCAGTTGCGAGTCTGGTCACGGGCATCCTGGGATTTCTCTGCATCGGTCCCCTAGGGGCGATTCCCGCCATCATCTGCGGCCACATGGCCAAGTCCCGCATCAAGGCCTCCGGGGGCCAGCTCAAGGGCGAAGGCATGGCGTTGGCCGGGCTCATTCTCGGCTATGTCTCCATCGTTCTTACCGTTCTTGTGCTGCCGCTGATGGTGGCCGTCGCGATTCCCTCCTTCACCAGGGCCCGCGAAATGGCTAGGCAGCACGTCTGCACGATGAACCTCTACTCGATCTCCGCCGCAAAGGACCAGGCGGCCGCAGAGGGGAACCTGCCCGAGGATGCGGCCCTTCCCGAGCATGCAGTCGACCAGTTCCTTGTGAGCGGTCGGCCGATCTGCCCCGCCGGGGGCGAGTACCGCTATGGAGCCCGCCTTCCCGACGCCCCCGAATGCTCGGTGCATGGGCCCCTGGTCATGAACGGCTACTAGCCTGGGTCGCACTCGCTTTCCCCTAGGCGCTTTGTACACCTAGGCGGTCGCTGCTCGACGCCTCCCGGCTTTTTTGTCCCTATTGGAGTTGACTTCTGAACAGCTACTTTGTATTGCGTAGTACGTAATACGGAGTAGCTGATGATCGATGGATGGATAACCCAGATGCGCAAGGGACTGCTGGAGTACTGCGTCCTGCTCGCCCTGCGCCCCGGCGAAAGCTACGGCTACGAGATCGTCCAGGCGCTCAAGCGCATGGAGGACCTCTCGGTGTCCGAGAGCACGGTCTACCCCATCCTCGCCCGCCTCCGCAGCGAACAGCTCCTCAAGTCCCGCGACGTGCCTTCGGCCTCCGGGCCGCCCCGCCGCTACTTCTCCCTCACCCCGCGCGGCAAGATCCGCCTCGCCGAAATGAACGCCTACTGGCCCGTGCTGGTGGACGCCATCGACCGTTTGAAGACCGCCACCCGGAAAGATCCCTCGCCATGAACCTCCCGCCCAATGTGCAGGACCGCCTCGACGCTTACCTCGCCGAGGTAGAGCGCGCGATGGCCGAAAAGCCCCTCCACCTGCGCCGCGATATTGTCGCCGGCCTGCGCGAGCAGGCGCTCGCCGCGCTCGCCCTCGCCGGCGACGAAACCCCCACGCTCGAAGACCTCGAGCGCGTGCTCGCCGACATGGACCCGCCCGAATCCTTTGCCGACGAGGAATCCTCGCCCGCCAGCGCTCAAGCCGCCCGCTCCGGCGGCAGCGCCCGCTGGTTCCTGCTCGCCCTCGCGTTCCTCGCATTGAACGGCTACGGGGTGTTGCAGTGGACGCGTGCGCTCCATGCTCCCGCACCCCCCGTGCCGGTTGTTTCGGTCGCGCCCGTCGCCGTAGCTCCGGTGCCACCCGCGACACCGGTGGCCGAGCCGCCCAGGATGGAGGCGCTACAGGTGCTCTCGGTCGAGCAGGTGAATTTCTCCGCGCGCCGCGAGGCCACCCTGCGCATTGTGTTCAACCGTCCGCCGAACGCCACGCTGCTCCCCCGTTTCCTCCAGCTTTCGACTCCCGACGAGCCGTCGGTGGCCTACCGCCTGCATCCGGCGGGCACCGAGGTGGTGCTGCTCGAAACCGATACCGTCCACGCCAGCCAGCTCGTCTGCACCCTGCGCAGGGGCCTGCCCGCCGCGAGCGAGGCCGGGCCCACGCTTCAGGACTACCGCCACACGGTTTCGCTCCGAGCCAGCCTGCAGCTCCGGCGGATCGAGGCGGAAAGTCCCTCCTTCGGCAGTTCCGAACTGCTGATCCATCTCACCGCCTTCCCGGAAATCGATGGCGTCGAGCGCTTCATCCAGATCGAGCCGGCGGTGCGCTTCACCGCCGAGCTGCTCGAAGGCTGGCAGGGCAGTGGCCTGCGGCTGCTCGGCGACTTCCGGCCCGGCGCGGTGTATGCGGTTACCTTGCTCGACGGCTTGCCCGCCGCGAACGGGTCTGCGCTGTTGGAGCCAGTGACTCGCCAGGTCCAGTTCCCCGACCGGAGCCCCGCCCTCGCATGGGAGCCCCAG
>CBFGVE010000448.1:0-2719 GCA_965651915.1 uncultured bacterium | reverse complement strand
CACGGGGCTTGGGTTGTCGATCTGCCGCAGGTTCGCCGGGCTGCTCGGCGGGCGGGTCGCCTGCACCAGCCAGCCGGGAGAGGGCTCCTGCTTCACGCTCACGCTACCGCCCGTTCTCCAGCCCCCGAGACCCTCTTCTTCCGATTCCGACGGTTCGTGAAACGGGCGGTGCTCAGGCGGGGTGCTTGCCGGCGATGCGCTTGCGTAGCAGGTCCAGCGCCCGGTTCACGCTCCGCTCTTTCACCCACTGGCGCTCGCCCGGCATGCGCAGCTCGATCACTTCGTCACCCTGCGGGTCGGACACCGCGATGTAGACGAGGCCCACCGGCTTCTTCTCGGTGCTGCCGCTTGGGCCGGCAATGCCGGTAACGCCGATTCCGTAGTCCGCGCCGAAGCGTACGCGCACTCCGTGGGCCATACCGCGAGCGACCTGGGCGCTGACCGCGCCATGGACTTCCAGATCCTCCTCGTTCACCGAGAGCAGATTGATCTTGGCCATGTTGGAATAGGCGATGATACCGCCGAGGTAGACCTGGGAGCAGCCGCTCACCGTGGTGACCCGGTCGCCGAGCAAGCCGCCGGTGCAGGACTCGGCCGTCGCCAGCGTGGCATCCTCCGCCTTTAGCAGGTCCACTACCGCCTCGGCCATCGTGCAGCGCCGCTCGGCGACAATGTGCGGCTTGATCCAGGCGCGCACCTTGTCTGCGGCCTCCTCCACGAGCCCTTCCCCGCCGATGGCCGCCGAGATCCGAACCTCGACCTGGCCCGGTCCCGCGCAGTAGGCTACGTCGACGCCGGTGGGTGGGAAGGCATGGAGAGCGAATTGTTCGAGAAGGTCGGATTCGCCAATGCCCGCCGTCATAAAAATCTTTTCCGGGCGGAGGGTCGCGTCGGGGCACTGGGCGGCCAGGTAGGGCAGCACATGGTCTTCGAGCACGGCTCGGAATTCCGATGGGGGGCCGGGCAGCAGGAAAACCGTCTGGCCGTCGAGGTCGATGCGTTCCCCGGGGGCGACTCCTGCGCGGTTGGCGAGGGGGGTGGCACCCTCGACGCAGAGCGCGTGGCGGTCGCCTGCCGGAGTGACGGGACGTCCCCGTTCGGTGTAGCGGGCGCGCACCCAGCCCAAGGCGGTATCGTCCATGACCACCGAGCGGCCGAGCACGCCGGCCACCACATCCCGGGTAAGGTCGTCCCCGGTGGGGCCGAGCCCACCGCTGAGAAGGACGAAGCGGGAGCGGCCAAGGGCGCGCTCCAGCGCCTCGCGTATGAGATCGGCATCGTCGGGCACCGTCGTGTCCGAGCGGAGCGCGAGGCCGATGGTGCGCAGGGCCTCCCCGAGGGTTTGGGCGTGGCGGTTGACCGAGCGGCCGCTTAGCAGCTCGCTGCCGGTGGAGATGAGTTCGCAGGTGGGCGGGGGTATGGATGTCATGGATCGGTAGGGAGGTTCAGGCTGTGCGCCTACATGGTGTTTGGGCCAAAATCGTCGGGGAAACTTTTGGGCGGGGGTTCGCCTTCCGGGGGCTGCTGCGATTGCTGCTGCAGTGCCCAGGTCATGTCCTCCGAGGCGTCCCAGACGGGCTTGCGCACGTAGATCGGGCAGGCCTGCTGGAGGGCGATGGCCATGGCGTCGCTCGGCCGGGAGTCGATTTCCAGGACGTTGCGGCCAAGCTCGTTCTGCTGAACAATGTAGATGCGGGCGAAAAAGGTCTCCTCCCGCAGATCATTGATCACCACTTTTTCGACTTTGGCTCCGAGCCCGGCCAGGATGTTCACCAGCAGGTCGTGGGTGAGGGGGCGGGGCTTCTTTAGGCCATGCATGAACATGGTGATTGCGGCAGCCACGCTGTGGTCCACGAAAATCGCGATGGTCTTTTCCTCGTGCTGGAGAAAAACGCCGCAGCCGGTAGGCGTCGGCACCAGTCCCCTGACCTCGACTTTTATATCCTGTGGCATAAGAGGGCTCCCGGTTTAGTGCCGCCATCATGACACGTCCTGCGACGGGGTCAACCCCGCACCGGTTTCAATCCGCTTGCCGTCGCCAGGTGCCGGGTGTAGATCTCGGCATGCATTCTTCCTCAATCCCGACCTAGGAGATCATCGTGAAGCATCCGCTCATTGCCGACACCGTGCGTTCCGGCCGAGTTCTTCTCTCCGATGGGGCCTGGGGAACCTTGCTCCAGCAGCGAGGCCTCCAGCTGGGGGATTGTCCGGAGCGCTGGTGCCTCGACCGCCCCGACGATGTGAAGGCGATTGCCCGGGCCTACTTCGAGGCCGGTGCCGACATGGTGGAAACCAACAGCTTCGGAGGAAACGCATTCAAGCTGGGCCACTATGGGCTGGCGGACCAGGCGGGCGCGCTCGGCGAGGCCGCCGCGCGGCTTTCCGTCGAGGCGGCACTCGAGGCAGGGGGCGAGAAGTGGGTGATCGCTTCGATGGGACCGACCGGGCGCATGCTGGCGATGGGCGACATCGAGGAGTCGGAAATCTATGACGCCTTTCGCCAGCAGGCCGAGGCGCTTGCCCGGGGCGGCGCCCATGCGCTGTGCATCGAGACCATGAGCGATCTCGACGAGGCCCGCCTGGCTGTGCGCGCAGCGCGGGAGCATACCGTGTGCGAAGTGATCGCAACCTTCACCTTCTCCCGGACCGTGCGAGGCGACTACCGAACCATGATGGGGGTGTCCCCAGAACAGGCCGCCCTGGAAATGGTAGACGCTGG
>CBFGVE010000447.1:0-2720 GCA_965651915.1 uncultured bacterium | reverse complement strand
ATGAACGACCAGGGCAAGGATCTCCGCTTCACCCCCTACCACATGTACCACCCTACCGACTTCTTCAAGGTCGACCCCACTATGGGCACCTTCCAGGACCTCAAGGACCTGATCGACGCCTGCCATGCCCGGGGCATCTACGTGATCCTCGACGTGGTGATCAACCACACCGCCGACCTCACCGGACTCTGGGGCAACAGCCAGAACGACGACAAGCAGTACTGGGGCGGCGGAAACGGCTCCTTCGGCTGGTGGGACGCCCGCCGCCACGCCCCGCCGTTCAACGACCTCCAGTATTTCCACAACAACGGCACGATCAACAACTGGGACAGCTACCCCGAGTTCATTTACGGCCAGTTCAAGGGCACCGACGACCTGGCCACCGAACGCGGCGACGTCCAGGGATGGCTCGATCTCGCGTTCAAGAACCTCATCGACGCCACCGACTGCGACGGCTTCCGGGTGGACGCGATCAAGCACGTGGAGTTCGACTGGATCATGGCCTGGGCGGATAGCATGCGTAAGCACGCGGCCTACCGGGGCAAAAACGACTTCATCCTCTTCGGCGAATATTTCACCTACGACAACTGGACCCTCGCCAAGTACTGCAAGGATCCCGGCTACTCGTTCAACTCGGCCCTCTTTTTCCCCATGAGCCTCACCTTCAAGAGCGTCTTCGTGGACGGTGCCGGCACCGGCAACCTGACCCAGGCGCTCAACGCCCGAGGGCAGTACGGCGAGGGCGCCGACCGGCTCGTGACCTTCATCGACAACCACGACGTGAACCGTATCGGCCTCCAGGCCGGCGGAAACGTGGGCCATATCGAGTGGACCATGCCCCCCGCCCTCACGTTCCTCTATACCGCAACCCCGGTACCCTGCCTGTTCTACGGCACCGAGCACGCCTTCCAGCAGGGCGGACACTGGAATGGAAGCGCCGCCTATCCCGACTACGACGACGCCGACTGGCAGCGCGAGAACATGTTCGACCGCGGCTTCCAGCCCGGCCCGGCTCAGGGCAACAAGCTCGCCGCCACCAACGCCCCGCTCTACCAGCACATCGCCGCGCTGAACCGCGCCCGCGACGCCCACATCAGCCTCCGCCGGGGCAGCTTCCAGGAGCGCTGGCAGTCCGGCGGCCGCGGGGCCTACGCATTCAGCCGCGTCTATGGCGAGGAGGAGGCCCTGGTCGCGCTGAATACCGCCGACAATTCGATATCGATCAACCCCCAGGTCGGCAAGCCCAACGGCACCGAGTTCTACAACACCTTGAACCCCAGCGAGCGGGTCACCGTCAGCGATGGTCGCATCTCGTTCAATCTCAGCGGCAAGGGCACCAAGATTTTCGTCGCCGGCGCAGCGGCAGTCGAAATCTGGGCGCGCGGAACCCACAACTATCCGGCGGCGGGCGAGGTCACTCCCCAGACGCCCATCTTCCTGAATACCGAGGCGGGCCCCACCGGAACGGTCGCGGCTGTCCGCGCCGGCTTCAGCGCCGATGGCGGCACCACCTGGCAGGTCGAGACGATGACCTCCACCAACTGGAGCAGCCAGGGCGGCTCCTGGTACTTCACCCGGCTCGGCCAGTATCCGGCGGGTACCGAGATCCGCTATTTCATCGAGGTCGAGGCCGACGATGGCCGGAAGATCTGGGACAACAACAATGGCCAGAACTTCACCCTAACCGTCGGTCCCGGCTCCGCCCCTTGGATCCGCAGCACCCAGAACTATCCGCTCGACGGCGACGCCACCGATCTGACCGACCTGTGGATCAACACCGAGGCGGGGCCCGCAGGCGCGCTCGACAGCGTCTCCGTATTCTATAGCACCAACGGCACCACCTGGGCTTCCATGTTGATGGACCTCAATCCATCCTGGGGGTCGGAGGATGGCGACTGGTACAATGCAAACCTAGGAAGTTTCCCCGCCGATACCACGGTGCGCTACTACATCGAGGCCAATGATGGCGAGACGACCAGCACCGATAACAACGGTGGGCCCAACTACCAGGTCGCCATCCGCAGCGCCGTCAACGACGTGCTCTGGGTCGGCAACGCCGCATTCACGCCCGAGAACGGCAGCATCACCGAGTCCTCGGTCATCGAGATCACCTGCGAAACCTGGCCGCTGGGTGCCGCGACCAACGTCTCCCTGGTCTATACGGTCGATGGCGGCGCCACATGGTTCGAGGAAGCCCTCGCCTCGACCGGCAGCTCGGACCAGAACGACTTCTGGGGTATCTCCAAAGGCCCCTACCCCGAGGGAACCACCCTGCGCTTCGCACTCGTCGCCCAGTCCGAGACCCTTGAAAGTTGGGACAACAATGGCGGGCAGGACTTCCGCGCCATAGTCGGCAGCGCCGGGGCAATCCGCATCGCGGAGTACACGCCCTCCGTCGCCACCGGCAATCCCGGCTCGCAGCCCGATAACAATGATGACGCCTTCGACTTCGCCACCAGCGGCGGGGCGGCCACCACCAGCGGCGACGCAGGCTTTGGCAGCTTCGGAAGCGTCTATGTGAACGCCGACGCCACCCACCTCTACATCGGCGGCACCGGGGTCGCCCTGCCCTCCGACAGCACCAATAACGCCTACATCGTGTTCCTCAGCGGGGGCGAACAGGCCGGCAGCGACAATCTCTGGAACTACAGCGGGAATCCGCAGGGACTCGACCAGCTCCACAACCTCGCCTTCCAGCCGGCGGCGAACGTCGCCATCCT
>CBFGVE010000446.1:0-2738 GCA_965651915.1 uncultured bacterium | reverse complement strand
CACCGAGGAGGAAAACCAGCTCTTCGGCATCGAGAAGCTGCTGGTTCCCCGCTCCGACCTGCCCGCCATTACCCACGTCGACTACTCGGCCCGCGTCCAGAGCGTGGAGGAGTCGGTCAATCCTCGCTTCTACCAGTTGCTTAAGGCCTTCGAGAAGCGGACGGGCTGCGGGGTCCTGGTAAACACTTCGTTCAACATCCGCGGCGAGCCCATCGTCTGCACCCCGCAGGATGCCTATCGCTGTTTCATGTGTACCGACATGGACGCCCTCATTCTCGACGATATCCTGTGCCTCAAGGAAGAACAGCCGCCCATGCCGGGCGCCGAGGAATACAAGAGCAAGTTCAAACTCGACTAGGAGATTCCCATGGCCAAGCGTAGAACCATTCTTACCGAATTCTGGGCCTTCATGAAGGAAAACAAGGCCTACTGGATGGCTCCGATCATCATCGTGGTCCTCGTCCTCATGCTGATCGTGTTCTTCGGCGGCACCGCCGTCGCCCCCTTCATCTACACTCTCTTCTAAAGGCGGATCGCATGGGACTCGTCCACATTAATTGGAAGCCTGACGCAAAGCAGCTTCGGCAGTTTGGCTGGGCGATGCTGATCGGCTTCACCCTGATTGGCGCGATCTGCCAGTTTGTGATCAGCAAACCGCTTCCGTTCTCGGTCACTCGCTACATCTACGGCTTCGCCGTTGTAGCGGGATTGCTGGGCTTGAGCGGCACCAGAGCTGCTCTTCCAGTCTACTGGGCATGGATGGCGGTTGGCTTCGTGATGGGCAACGTCATCAGCCGGGTGCTGGTCGCGGCTTTCTTCTACCTGTTGATAACGCCCATGGGGCTCGTTATGCGTCTTTTTGGGCGCGACAAGCTTCACCTGCGGGAGCCGGCCTCAACTACGTGGGTCGATCTAAGTCCGCCAGGCTCCAAAGAGTCCTACGAGCGCCAATTCTAGCCCGCCCGGCGCTTCCGTCGTTGACATGCAAGGATGGCTAGGCTAGATCTTTTACAGATTTGTAAAAGATGAAAAAGAATACGCCATCCTCCCTCCAAGACGTACGCCTCGGCCTGGCCGATACCGGGGGACGGATCGCCCAGGATCTAGGCTTTGGCCGGGTGGGCGGGCAGATCCTGATGTACCTCTATCTCTGGGATGGCGATTGCGCCCTGGACCAGCTCTGCTACGAATTGGGCCACAGCAAGGCCGCCGTCAGTGTCGCTGCCCGCCAGCTTGAAAGCCTGGGTCTGGTGCGCCGCGTCTGGAAGCAGGGGGACCGCCGCCGCTATTACCGCTCGGCCGACAACATCGGTGTCGCCCTGCGTCAGGGGCTCATCGACCTCGTACGCCGCAAGCTGGACCTCGTAGGCGCCGAACTGGATCGCGCCGAAGACGTCCTCGCCACCGCTGCCGAAGCTGACCCCCACGATACTCTTTTCCTGAAGGCCCGCGTTAAGCGGGCCAATGTGCTGCGGTCCCGCGCCGGCAAGGCGCTGGACAGCCCGCTGGTTTCCTTGCTGACCCGAAAATGAAGCCGTCGCCATGTCCATAAGGCAATCAGTTCTCTTACGAAGGGGGAACTGACGGGGACGAAGTCTGCCCGCAGACCAAGCTTGGTTCGTATATGCGCCGCGTGCTTGTCGACGGTTCCGTGTTTGCATTTTCCAACGGCGGGGTGAGGCGCTACAACGCCGAGGTCCTGAGGGTGCTGAATGGAATGGCCGGCGCGTTTTCCTGCCGGGTTCTTCTCCCCAGCAATGCGAAGACGAGGCCTGACTCGGGGCGGGTCGTGCGCTGTATGCGGCCCCCGCTTCATCAAATGCCGAGATACTGGCCGGTGCTGCGACCGGACGTGTACCACACACCGTACTATCGCCAGAGCCCCACGCTGTCATGTCCACATATTGCAACGGTCTACGATTGCATCGATTTGCGGCATCCGGCTCTGTCGCCAAATCCAGGTAGCTTTTCCGATCAGAAAATCGACTGCCTCAGGAAAGCGAGCGCGGTGATCGCGATTTCACATACGACCCGCGACGATGTCATCCAGTTCGCCGGACTGGATGCCGAACGGGTGCATTTGGCCCATCCAGGCCTGAGTGCTGCATTTACCGAAACAACCAGGGTTCAGGCTCGCGAGCGACCGCTGGACATGCCAGGTTTTACTGTGCGGAAGCCCTTTCTGCTCCATGTCGGTCGACGGGGAAACTACAAGAACTTCGATCGGATATTCCGTGCATTTCTCTCCACGGCGAGCCAGGGGACGCACGACTTGGTGCTTGTAGGCGGCGAAGCCAATCTGGAGCCCAACCAGGAGCGGAGTCTGATCGATGGCAAGCTGACAGATCGTGTCCACTTGATCCGGACCGCCACCGATGTGCAGTTGGCTGGCCTGTATGCACGGGCCAGCGCCCTAGTCAGCGCGTCGATCTGGGAAGGATTTGGACTCCCCCTCGTAGAAGCGCTTTCTATGGGTTGCCCCCTCCTCGTTTCCGACATCCCTGCCCACCGCGAAGCCGCCGGACCCTACGCCACCTATATCGATCCCTATTCCCAGGACGAGTGGACGCGTACGCTGGCATCGCCTCCGCCTTCGTCTCCGGCAGATACCTCCGGACTGGCCCAATGGCTGCAGGCCTTTTCCTGGTCAAGGGCCGCTCAGGTCCACGCTCACCTTTACGTGAATCTCTAGAGGCCGCAACCGTGCGTTTCCTGCTGTTCAGCGAAAACTACCTGAA
>CBFGVE010000445.1:0-2738 GCA_965651915.1 uncultured bacterium | reverse complement strand
GCCTACGAGGATACCCCGGCCAACGTATCCCGCTACCAGCGCATGATGGTGCAGAATGCGGTGGATGAGGACCGGCCCTACGTGCTCGATATCTTCCGGGTTGCCGGGGGACGCATGCACGACTACATCCTGCACGGGGATGCCGACGTGGAGCAGGATGCCGCCAGCAGCACACCGCTCGAGCCCATGTCCGGCAAGATGCCGCTGCTCGATGCCGGGGAGGAGTGGAAGGAGCCCACCCACATGTTCCACAAATTCCCCGCCTACGGCATGTTCAGGGAGGTGCGCCGGGGCGTTCCTGGCGATGTGTTCACCGTGGATTTTCTCTACCGGGGCGACGCCGCCGGCGGAATCCGCATCCACAGCCTCAACCCTGGGGGAGCGGAGCTTTTCCTTAGCCGGAACCCGGCGCTTCGCGGCGCCATTCCCTACAAGGATGCGCAGCGCTACGATTTCTGGCGGCAGAACCTAATCATCCGCCGTCAGGCCGAAACGGCAGGTCTGGAGAGCATCTTCGTCTCCGTGCTGGAGCCCTTCGCCAAGGAGACGAGCATCGACCGGGTGAGCCGCGTTCCGGTGGCCCGGAGCGACGCCGTGGGAGTCGAGGTCGCCTTCGCAGATGGCCGGGTGGACCGCTACCTGGTTGATCTGGATGACTCGGGCAAGACGGTCGTCTCGGCCGACGGCTCCATGGCGCTCGCGGGCCGGGTTGGGCTGGCCATGCAGCTCGCCGGACAGGAGAAGACCTATCTGTTCGGCGGCAGAGGATTCCGGAGCGGCGAGACCCAGGTCGATAACCCGCCCGGTCGCTACCGGGGCGCGATACTGTCGGCGCAGACGGAAACAAAGGGGCACAGCCGCAACGCCTTCGTCACGAAAACATCCCTGCCCACCGATGGCTCGCTTAATGGCTGCTGGATCCATCTGAGTCTCGGAGAAGCCGACAACCCGCTACGGCAGAAAGGCTTCACCTTCGCCTTCGAGATCGAATCAATTGAACAAGACGGCGAACACACCATTATCACGACCCGGGAGGACCACGGCCTGCTCATCGGTCCGGACCAGGCGCGCGAGCTGTACCGCCCGAGAAGAACCTTCACCGGTGCCACTGAGTTCGTCATCTACACCCACGCGTGGAAATAGCATGCGCCGGAGCGGCGAAATCCCAATCGATTTGGATAATCAGGCGGCGCAATGAAGGAAGTAAATCTGGCGGCCGCGCTCAGGGCGCATTTTGGTTTCGAGGCTTTCCACGAGGGGCAGGAGGTTGCCGTCCGCGCTTGTTTGGGTGGCCGCGATGTGGTGGTGGTCATGCCGACCGGTTCGGGCAAGTCGCTCTGCTACCAGCTTGCCGCCCTCCTGCTGCCGGGCGCCACCCTGGTGGTGTCTCCCCTGATCGCGTTGATGAAGGACCAGGTCGATGGGCTCGACGCCCGCGGGCTCCCCGCCACCTTCATCAATTCCTCGCTCTCTCCCGAGGCCATCCGCGAACGCCTTCAGGGCATGCGCGATGGCCTCTACAAGCTGGTCTACGTGGCACCGGAGCGGTTCCGCGTTCCCTCGTTTATGCAGGCGCTACGGCGTATGCAGGTTTCCATGCTCGCCATCGACGAGGCGCACTGCATCAGCCAGTGGGGGCACGACTTTCGTCCCGACTACTGTCGGCTGCGCGAAGTGGTCGAGCAGCTTCCCCGCACCCGCATCATGGCCCTCACCGCCACCGCGACTCCCGAGGTGAGGACCGACATCATCGCCCAGACCGGCCTCGGGGAAGCCCCTCGCGAGGCTCCCGAAGTGCTGGTGCACGGTTTTTCGCGTCCCAACCTCTTCCTCGAGGTGCGCCAGACCGCCTCGCACCAGCAGAAGTTCGCCGCGATCGCGCGGACCCTGCAGCGCTATCCCACCGGCATCGTCTACTGTGCAACCCGCAAGCAGACCGAGAAGGTATTCGCCGAGCTGAAGGACCGCTCCATTGTCTGCGGCTGCTACCACGCGGGGTTGCGGGACGCCGAGCGCCAGCGGGTGCAGGATCGCTTCATGGGGGGCGAGCTGCCGGTGGTCGTCGCGACCAATGCCTTTGGGATGGGGGTGGATCGCTCTGACCTGCGAACTGTCATCCACTGGGATATTCCGGGCAGCATCGAGGCCTACTACCAGGAGGTCGGAAGGGCGGGGCGCGATGGAAAGCCCTCGCGCTGCGTGCTGCTGTTCAACTACGCCGATGTACGCACTCAGGAGTTCTTCATGGAGGGCTCGAACCCAGCGCCCGCCGAGATCGAAATCTGCTGGCGGCGCATCCGCCGGGCCTGTGCGGACGGCCCGGTTGCGCGGAACGCCGAGGAGTGGGTTGCCCGAGAGCAGCTTCCCTTGAGCGCCATGGGACTCCGTACCGCGCTGGGCATACTGGAGCGCGCGGGCCTGATTCGCTGCCAGAACCGGGCTGGGGAGGAGGGGTCGACCATCGAGCTGGCCGATGAGGCGGACGAGGAGGCGCTGCGCGCACTGTATCCCCATCTGGAGGCGAAGCGGAAAGCGGCCGAGAAGAAGCTGAAGGCAATGATCCGCTACGCGAGCGCGCCCCGCTGCCGCCATGGGGTAATCCTCGACTACTTCGGCGACCGGGATGCCCGCTCGTCCTGCAGCGCCTGCGATCATTGCGGCGCGGAAGGCGAAACCCGGGTGCGGCGCGAGCCAACCGAGGAGGAGTGGGTCGTCGTACAGAAGATTCTAAGCTGCGC
>CBFGVE010000444.1:0-2743 GCA_965651915.1 uncultured bacterium | reverse complement strand
GGATGTCTCAGGCCGACAACATCGGCTACATGGTCCCCGCGCCTATCATCGGCCATTTTCTCGCAGGCACCGGCGAGCGAGAATACGCGGGCTTTCCCAGTCTGGGTGTGGTCATGCAGGAAATGGAGAATCCCGACATGCGCAGGCGATTTGGCATGCGCGAGGACCAGAGCGGCATTCTCGTCGTGCGGGTCGTTCATGGCTCCTCCGCCCAGGGAGTTCTCGAAGTCGATGATGTTCTGTTGTCGGTGCAGGGGCAGAAGGTGGCCAACGATGGCACGGTGGAGTTCCGCAAGAACGAGCGTACCAGTGTGGTGCACCTGATTCAGGAGCGGCAGGTCGGCGAAGAGATTTTCCTGGAGGTGCTGCGGAAGGGGGAGGTCGTGAGCCTGAGCGTTCCGCTGAGCCAGACCAGCCGGGACAACGAGCTGATCCCTCTCGACCGCTACGACGTCCGGCCCAGCTACTACATTTACGGTGGGGTCGTATTCTGCGTCCTCACCAAGGATCTAATGAAGGGGTGGGGCGGCAACTGGTATAACTCCGCGCCCAAGGAGTGGGTGGCCATGCTGCGCAACAACTACCGGGTTGAGGAGCAGGACGAGGTTGTCATTGCCCTCCGGGTGCTGGCGGCGGACATCAATCAGGGCTACCACACCATGAACAACTGGATTGTGACCCATGTAAACGGCGAGCGCGTCCGTAGCCTGGCCCATCTGGTGTCTCTGGTCGAGAGCCCGGGAGACGACAGCCCCTTCGTCGAGTTTTCTAACGACGGCAGCCATAAACTGGTGTTTGATCGCGCCGGTGTCGAGTCTTCCGCCCCATCCATTCTCGCGACCTACCGAATTCCCGCCGACCGATCCGACGATCTGATCTCCGGGCATGTTGCGACCCAGCCATAGATACGCCCACCAACCCGCTACCCAGCCAGGAGGCTACCCATGAAATTGACGTTGCATCCAAACCTTCCCGCGCGGGTTGTTCCCGCTCTTGCCCTTTCGCTAGGCATGGCCTGCTTCGCGCCCGCCGAGGAACCCGGCGTCCTGGACTCCATACCCGCCTCCCTCATCAGCGCCGATGGTGCCGAAGTCGACCGCGACACTGCAATCAAGGGAAAGCTGGTTGGACTCTACTTCTCGGCCCACTGGTGTCCGCCCTGCCGATCCTTCACCCCGCAGCTGGTGGAATTCCGCAACCGCCACGCCGGGGAGTTCGAGGTGGTATTCGTGAGTTTCGATCGCAGCCTAGAAGATCAGTTGAAGTACATGAAGTCGGCTGGCATGGCGTGGCCCGCGATCGCGATGGATAACGATGCGGGCAAGTCGCTCGCCGAGAAGTTCGAGGTGCGTGGGATTCCCAGCCTCGTGGTGCTTGGCCCGGATGGAAAGCCGCTCACACTGGAGGGCCGGAACGACATCGCCCGCGATGCCGAAGGAGCCTTGGCGAAATGGAAGGCTCTTCAATGATCGCATTCGACCCCTTCACCTGGCCGTCCGAACCGCCGCCCGGCACCCCATTCCCGGCATCTCCCACCTTGAGGGGCATCCGCTTTCTCGGGCGTTGCAGTGACTATGCCGCCGGGGACACTTGGTACCCCTCGTGGGCGTCGGACGACGTGCTGTATTCGCCGTGGACCGACGGCATCACCTGCGGGGATCACGCTCATTCGGGGGGCTACGCGGAGTATCCGCCTAATTTCCCGGATTGGAAGCGGCGTCCTGCCACCACAGGGCAGGGCCTGTTGCGGGGCGACGACCCGCTGGCTCTTACCGTCGAGTCGCTCGGCCTGCACCAGTCCGACCCCTATCCCTACGGCGGACGCTACCCCTGCGGTACTCTGGTTCACAATGGAATCTGGTACTACGGAACCTACTGTCTCGGCCCGCACGGGGCGACCCGCTACGGCGGGATCGACTACAACTGGCCCTGGATGGGCCCCTTCGTGGGCTTCCGCGTATCCCGCGACTTTGGACGGACCTGGGAGGAGGCTCCGCACACCCCAGCGAAGCCAATTTTCGGAGAGCTGGGCCTCTGGGGGCAGCCGGTAAAGATTGGGTCGCCCCACTTTGTCGATTTTGGAAAAAACATGGAGCATTCACCGGACGGCAAAGCCTACCTGCTGGCCCACGGCTCGGACCTGAAATTCTACCCGACCCGCTTCGAGGCGCTGAGCTGGATCACCGGCGACCAGGTCTACCTCCTGCGGGTGGCCCCGTCACCGGAGGCCATGAACGACCCTGCCGCCTACGAGTTCTACGCGGGCCGTGATGCTGCCGGCCGGCCAGTGTGGTCCCGCGACTTCAGTGCGATCCAGCCGCTCCTCGAGTGGCAGAACAACATGGGCTGCGTCACCGCCACCTACAATGCGCCGCTTGGGAAGTACCTGATGTGCGTGACCGACGGCGGCAACACCCGGGCCAAGATGAACTCCTACATTCTCGAGGCCGACGACCTCACCGGACCCTGGAAGCTGGTGTCCTACATGAAGGACTTCGGGGTGCAGGCCTACTTCCTGAATTTCCCGAGCAAGTTTATCTCGGCGGATGGGCGGAAGCTCTGGCTCTGCTACTCCGGAAACTTTTCCTCGGGCTGGGATGGGGTAGACCTCGAACAGAATCCCCCGGGAAGCCGCTATGGTCTGGTCCTGCAAGAGGTGGAACTGCTCTGAGCGCCGGCCAGCGGGGCAGCAAGATCCCGCCGCTGGACGGGTGGCCTTCGTGTTCCGCCGCAGGCCTGCTCT
>CBFGVE010000443.1:0-2746 GCA_965651915.1 uncultured bacterium | reverse complement strand
CCGAGGCGGCGATCCGCGCCGCCGCCGGGGAGGGGGGGCTAGTCATCAGCGAGTACGCGCTGGCCGAGCTGATGGCGGCCTGGCCCGAGACCCCGGCCCGCCGCGCCGCCGAATTCCTCGCCGAATGGCAGGTCGACTACATTCCCGCCGGGCTGGAGGCCGCCCTCAAGGCCGGCGAGCTGTTCCGCGAGTGTCTTGCCCGGCAGGGCAAGAGCGCCGCCCGCCTGTTGCCCGAGCTGCTGATTGGCAGCCATGCCCTGTTTCACGCGGATCGCCTGTTGATCCGCCCCGCCGAAAACTGGAAACCCACCATCGAAGAACTGGAGGTCGTCCGACCATGATAAAACTCCTCAGCCGCATCACCTTCTGGGCTCCCTTCGGAGAGCGGGACTCCGGACTCGCCAGGTCACGGCGAGCCGTCCGCAGTCTGGATACCTCGAGCATGGTCAAGTCGCCGCTCATGGAAGTTGCGGCCCAGCAGGCCGCCGGGCGCTCACGCGACCAGGCATTGCTGGGGGGGATGCTGAGCAGTTCCGGTCACCGCCGCCGCCACGAGATGCTCGCCCACTATCTCGAGTTCGCGAACCACGACCGCCGCCGGGTTGCGGGCCGCTGACCGGACTTTCCTCTTTTCTTTGCCTGGTTTAGGGTGCACGATGGCGCCTCACATTTCAAGGAGGCTCCCATGCATTTCGCACCCGCCCACAACTCTTCGCGTACCCGGCTCCGCATTCCCCTTGGCGTTGCCGCCGCGCTGGCCCTCTTGTTTGCCGTTGCTCCGGAAATCAGGGCGGACACGCCCCCGTCGCTTGCCAGCGACACCATTTTCGTGGCGTTCGATGTGGAGACCACCGGATTCAGCCCTACGCGCGACCGCGTCGTGGAAATCGCCGCGGTAAAATTCCGCGGAGGCAAAGTAGTGGACTCCAAGGCATTCCTGGTTAATCCAGGCCGCCCCATTCCCGCCCGGGCCCAGGGCGTACATGGCATTAGCGACGAAATGGTGGCCGACAAGCCGGCCTTCGATGCAATCAGTGCCGAGTTCATTGCGTTCATCGGCGATGCCGTCCTGCTCGCGCACAACGCCTCATTCGATGTGAACTTCGTCCGCGAGGAAATCCGGCGCGCAGGGAACCCGCTCCCCAAGAACCAGATTCTCGACACCCTGGCGCTTTTCCGCCGCTGGTATCCAGAGCTGGATTCGCACCGTCTCGAAACGGTGGCCGAGCATGTCGGGGTGGGCGGCGAAGGCTACCACCGGGCGCTCGACGATGCCCGCTACCTCATGGATATCTTCGTTCATGGACTCCGCGAGCAAAAGAGGCTGCTCCTGCCCGAGCTTGTGGAGCAGGCCGGCGGCGCCCTCCGATTTACCGAGGACTAGGATCAGGTCACCCGGTGGTAGCCCGGTCCGCAGCGGTCGCCACAGGAAGGTGGCGTCGGCAGTAGATGTGGAGGAATACCAGCGGGAGCAGGCCGCCCAGCATTTCCCCCGCCTCTTCGGCGTAGTGCCACGGCAGCGTGTCGAGCAGGAACCCCGCCAGAAATAGTGGGCTCATCGCGATGGCTAGCGCGACGGAAAACCGGCGCATGTCGGGAGCCGATCTGCAGTACCCAATGAATACGTAGAGAAGCGCGGTTCCCTCCAGCAGGGCGAAGCCCACCAACTCGAAAACATCTTTCGGATCACGGCCCAGGATCGCACCGGCCCCTGACCAGGCAGCGAACAATTTGCCCAGCGCTTCGTGAAGGCCCAACGAATCGTCGAACAGGATGACCCAGTAGAGCACCAGCCACCCGGTGAGGACGCGCCCCGGCGATTCCCGCCGCAGGCCGATCAGCAAAACGATGGTGAGCGCATACTTCGTGTACTGGACGAGCTCGCCGAAGCCCCGGTCGCGGGCGATTCTGAAGAAGCGGCTGGGAAGCACCTCCTGGAGGTGGAGCTGGTGGAAGTAGAAGGCGAGGATATCGAGGGCAAGTAAGCATAGGACCAGTGTCGAAGTCCGGGAGGCCAGCAGTCGCCGCAGCAGAGTTCCGGAGGAGTGGCTAGCACCCGGAGTGCGAAGCTCATTTGAGGTTGGTGCATTCATGGGTGCTCGCGTGTGTATGGGGAAATGGAAAAGGTCCGCCCATACTCCCCAAATATCTCGCCCAGCGCAAGCGATTGATGAACGGATGTGCAGGCTATTGGCTTGATCGCCATTAGCATCCGGCCTAAGGTTCCGCGCTTTGCCCTACCCCCATCTCAGCCAATACCATGTCGCTGCACCGCGTACTCCACCATCCTCAGCCCCCCCCGCCGGGCCGCACTCCGCCGCCCTGGATTCTCTGGAGCCTCCTGGGCTTGTTCGCGCTCGTCGTGCTCCTCCTGCTGGTGAGGGCCTGCACCCGCGAAGCTACTGACCGACAAGAGGCGGGTGCCGTTCCCATGCCGCATCCGCCGGTCATGGAGCTTGCCACGCCCAAGCCCCCGCTTGGACTGGTCTGGGTGAATCCAACCCCCCAGACCCAACTCGATCAGGTAGATTCGGCCGAGGTCTATATGCCCACCGCCTCGGGCCGCGTCGAATCCGTCCACTACGGCTCGACCCGCACCGCGAACCGTGGCGGGGGCCTGCGCGCTAGCTTCCACGAGGGCATCGACATCGCTCCGGTGGAGCGGGGGCGAAACCGCGCGGCCTTGGACGACGTGTTCGCCGCCGCCGATGGCCGGGTGGCCTACATCAACCGCCACGCGGGCAAT
>CBFGVE010000442.1:0-2748 GCA_965651915.1 uncultured bacterium | reverse complement strand
ATCGGCGGGTCTCTCGAACATTGCGGTCTGGTGGGACGAAATTTTCATGGCGACCAGCAGCTCCGACCTCGGTCTTAGCCTCGTGGTTCCCGAGCCCTCCACCGGCCTGCTCTTCGGCCTGGGCGCGTTGCTGCTGCTCTTACAGCGCCGATTCCGCAGCGTCTAGCCTGCATTTAAGCCCACGCTTCATCTGCCGACGTAAGCCGCGCCGCACCGCACCGCAGTCAGACAGGTCGGACAAGTCGGACCTGTCCGACTCGCTTAATTCAGGCAGGCATCCAGCAAAAAGCCCGCGCCCGCCGCCACGCCCCCCCCCTACCGCGCAGCGGCACCCTCCTGAAGATGCGCGAGCATGTTCAGGATATGGTACCCCGGGCGGGACTCGAACCCACTACCTACAGATTAGGAATCTGTCGCTCTGTCCTGATGAGCTACCGGGGCGCTATCAAGCGCCGCCACTATGCGGCATGCCGCCGCGCGAATTCAATCCTTAAGCGGCGGTGCCGCAATCCTCCATTCGTAGGGTCGCCCTCAGGCGCTAGCACCCTGTCGGCCTCACGGCCGCGCTACGAACCGCATTCCCCTTGATTCTGGGCGACAACTGGACTATCAAGCCGGGATGATTATTTTCCTCGAAGGACTCCTCTCCGACAAGCAGCCCACCCGCATCGAACTCAACGTGGCTGGCGTCGGCTACGAGGTGCTCATCCCCCTCAGCAGCTACGACCGCCTGCCTCCGCCCGGAGAAAAGGTCAAAATCCTCATCCACGACCACATCCGCGAGGACCAGCACCTGCTCTTCGGCTTCATGACGAAGGCGGAGCGGCGGATGTTCGAGCTGCTGCTCGGGATCAGCGGTATCGGACCCAAGATCGCCCTCGGCGCCCTGAGTGGCATGTCCGTCCGCGACCTCAAGCTGGCAGTGGCGGAGGGCGACGTGAAGCGCATCAGCTCCATTTCCGGCATTGGCAAGAAGACCGCCGAGCGCATGGTCATCGAGCTGCGCGACAAGCTCACCGAGGGCGAGGCGCTCGAAGCCCTCGCGGGCGACGCCGACCACCCGGCAGACCAGCGCATCCGCGACGCCGCCCTCGCCCTGATCTCGCTCGGCTACAAACAGGCCGAGGCCCAGAAGATGCTCCAGCACATCGGCTCCCTGCTAAAGCCCGAGCATAGCGTCGAAGACCTCGTCCGCCTGGCCCTCACCCACTAGCCCCCAAAAGGGGTCAGTCATTTATTATTGTCATTTTACCCTCACGCGCGATCCGACCGCCTTCAGCGACCGCTTGCCTTCCAACCGGTTTACGGTAGAGTAGGCGTTCCGCTTGGAGTTTGGCACTCCGGGCTCTGCCATCACCCCTTTCCCCAAATGAAGCTATGACGATCGCCACCGACACCCTTGCCGTGCATCCCCAGGCCCGGGCTTTGATCTTCGACCTCGACGGGACCCTCGCCGACACCATGCCCTCGCACCTCAGGGCCTGGCAGGCGTCCTTTGGCGAGCTGAACCTTCCGTTCACCTCGGCGTTTCTCGACACCTGCGCCGGCCGGCCATCCGAGCACGTCGTGCAGCGCTACAACGAGGTCTACGGCACCCAGCTCGACCCCGCTGCGCTCAGCCGCTCCAAGGAGCACCATGTCATCGAGGCGCTGGCCAACAGCGAGCGAATCGAGCAAGTCACCGACATTGTCCACGCCTGCCGAGGCAAGCTCCCGATGGCCATCGCCTCGGGCGGGAGCCTGCGCAACGTCATGATCATTCTCGAAGCCATCGGCATGGCCGACTGCTTCGATCCCATTGTCACCGCAGATGACCCCGTGCCCCAGAAGCCCGAGCCCGGCATTTTCCTCTACGCCGCCGAGCTGATGGGTGTGCCCCCGGCGGCGTGCCAGGTGTTCGAGGACGCCGACTCCGGCGTGCTCGCTGCCCAGCGGGCGGGAATGATCATCACCGATATCCGCCCCCACGTGTGAGGCTATGAGCGAACCGCTTCCCCCACCCCCCTACGACCGCGACGACGAGGATCTTGACCTCAGCCTGCGCCCTACCCGCTTCGACGACTTCATCGGCCAGACCAAGATCAAGGAGCGCCTCCAGCTCTTCGTCGAGGCCGCGAAGGGGCGCGGCGACGTACTCGACCACGTGCTCCTATCCGGTCCGCCCGGGCTCGGCAAAACCACCCTGGCCTACATCCTCGCCAACGCCATGGGCTCCAGCGTAAAGACGACCTCGGGACCCGTCATCGATAAGCCCGGAGACCTTGCCGGCCTGCTCACCAACCTCGAGCGCGGCGACATCCTGTTTATCGACGAGATCCACCGGATGCCCAAAACCGTCGAGGAGTATATCTACTCGGCCATGGAGGACTTCGTCATCGACATCATGATCGACCAGGGCCCCAACGCCCGCTCGGTCCGGCTGAACATCCAGCCCTTCACCCTGGTGGGCGCGACCACCCGGAGCGGCCTGCTCACCGCGCCGCTCCGTTCCCGGTTCGGCCTCGCCAACCGCATGGACTACTACGGCGCCGACGACCTGAAGACCATCATCCTTCGCTCCTCGCGCATTCTCAATGTGGACATCGAGGACGAAGGCGCGCACGAGATTGCGGGCCGGGCGCGCGGCACCCCCCGCATCGCCAACAGCCTGCTGCGCTGGGTGCGCGACTACGCCCAGGTCCGGGCCGGCAACCGGATCACCCGCGAGGTCGCCGACCGCGCGCTCTCCATGCTGGAGATCGACGCCGA
>CBFGVE010000441.1:0-2751 GCA_965651915.1 uncultured bacterium | reverse complement strand
GGTGGGCAGTCCGATGCGCACGCCGAGGGCGCGGCGGAGTTCCCTCATGAATTCGGCGTTGGAGACGGGGTAGGGCGCGGTGGCCATGTAGGCGCCATTCATGTTTTCGTCGGCGATGGCCCGGGCGATTAGCCGCGACATGTCCAGCTCGTGAATCCAGCTCATTCCCTGCCGTCCGCTGCCCATGCGGCCGCCAAGCCCCCAGCGGGCGACCTTGGCCATGCGGGGGAAGGCGCCACTGTGGCGTCCCATGACAAAACTGGTTCGCAGGATGACCTGGCGCATACCGGGCAACACCGATTCGGCATACATTTTTTCCCAAGCCTCGGCGACGAACGGGGCGAGTCCATAGCCGAATACGGCATCTTCGTCGCATAGCACCTCGGGATCGCCGTGGATGTGGGCGGTGGACATCTGAACCCAGACTGGGGGAGGTTTCAACACGGTGCGGAGGGCTCGTCCAAGCGCCCTGGTCGATTCGACCCGGGAGCGTAGAATTTCGTCGCGGTGATCGGCGGTTTTCACGCAGTCCACCGTGCGTCCGGCGACGTTGACAAGGGCATCGGCGCCATCCAGCGATTCAGCCCAGTCGCCAACGGTGCGTCCATCCCAGGCTACGTGCCGCCAGGGGCCGGCGCTGGGAGGATTGCGCGCAATCACAATCACATCGCATCCGTGATTGGCGAGGTAGCGTGCGAGATTCATGCCGATGAAGCCGGAGCCGCCGGCAATGGCGACACGCCCCTGGGGAGGGAGATCGGGAGGAAGCTGGGTGGCGTTGGTCATGGGAAGGCTACCGCGCAGCGCGGCGGGCGGGGCGCACTGGGATGTTCAGCTTTTCCATGCGGTAGCGGAGGATACGGCGGGTGGTGCCGAGCATACGGGCGGCGCGGGTCTGCACCCCGCCGGCTTTTTTCAAGGCCTCTTCAAGCAGGCGCTTTTCATAGGCGCTGAGCGCGGCCTCCAGGGTGGTGTCGCCAAGGTCTATGGCGGCGGCGCTGGCGTTGCGGGCGTTCTGAAATTCCTCGGGAAGAAACTCGGCGAGCACGAGGGGCTGGCGGCGGTGCAGCACGAGGGTGCGCTCCAGCACGTTCCGCAGCTCGCGCACGTTGCCGGGCCAGCGGTAGCGGCAGAGCCGCTCGATAGCCTCGGGCTCGAAGTCGCGCGTCCGCAGGTCCATGTGGCTGCGGAAGTAGTCGAGAAAATAGCGGGAGAGCAGTGCAATGTCTTCGCGTCGGTCGCGCAGCGGGGGGAGGTGGATGGGGACGACGTTGAGCCGGTAGTAGAGGTCCTCCCGGAAGCGGCCTTCCTCGACCTCCTTCTTGAGATCGCGGTTGGTCGCCGCGATGATGCGCGCGTTGGTGCGGATGACGCGTGTGCCTCCCACGCGCATGAACTCGCGTTCCTGGAGGACCCGCAGGAGCTTCACCTGCATCGAGGTGCTCATTTCGCCAACCTCGTCGAAGAAGAGAGTGCCGGACCCTGCCAGGTCGAAGCGGCCCAGCTTGCGCTGGGCGGCGTTGGTGAAGGCACCCTTCTCGTGGCCGAACAGCTCGCTTTCCAGCAGCTGCTCGGGCAGGGCGGCGCAGTGTACGGCGATGAAAGGCTCGTCGAGCCGGTTGCTGTGGCTGTGGATGCGGCGGGCGACCAGCTCCTTTCCGGTTCCGCTCTCGCCGGTTAGCAGGATCGTCGCATCGGTGTCGGCCGCCTCCTGCGCGTTCTGCAGGCAGGCGAGGAAGCAGGGCGCCTGGCCGACAATGCCCTCGACGGGAAACTCCCGCGAAAGCTCCCGCTGGAAGACTTCGACCTTGCGGTTGAGGGCGCTCGAAGCAAGGGCCCGTTCGGCCAGCAGGCGGATTTCCTGGATGTCGAAAGGTTTGGTAACAAAATCGAAGGCTCCCTGGCGCATCGCGTCGACCACAGGCCGTACGCTGGTCGAGGCGCTTACCATGATCACCGGCACCTCGGGATACCGCTCCTGCACCTCGCGGAGAAGGGCGACCCCGTCCTTTTCCGGCATGATGACATCGGAGAAGATGAGGTCGATGGGTTCTTTCGCGAGGACGTCGAGGGCCTTGGCGGCAGATTCGGCGGTGGTGATGCGGTACTTACCAGAGAACACCATGCGAAGCGATTCCCGGCTGCCGTACTCGTCGTCGATGATCAGCAGGTGCTTCACAGCCCGGCCTCCTGGGGATGCTGGGGCAGGAGGAGGGTGACACGGGTTCCCTGGTTGCCGCTTTCGATGGTGATTTCGCCGTTGTGGTCGACGATAGTCCGCTTCACGATGGGCAGCCCGAGACCCATGCCCCGTGCCTTGGTGGTGCAGAAGGGGGAGAAGACTTTGTCCGACAGGCTGTGGGGGATGCCTCCTCCGTTGTCCTCGATGACCAGCCGGATTGCGGCGTCGGGATGGCGGTTCATCGCGGGCAAGCCGGCGATCCGGCCATAGCCCTCGCGTACGTCCTCCGGGGGTGCTTCTACGCTGCGGCCGCGCAGCGAAGGTCCTGCGGGCTGCAGGGCTAGGCGGCGGGCGGCAATCACGGGTTCCTGCTCGGCGGTGCGCACCTGGATGCGGATGGTGCCGCTGGGCTTGTCCTCGCAGGCCTCGGCGGCATTGCTGATTAAGTGGGCGAGGCATTCCGCGAGCGCGGTCTCGTCGCCCATGAAGCGGGGTAGGGCGTCTGGGAAGTCGGTTTCGATCCGGATCTGGTGCAGGTCGGTACGTCCGGAGGCGATGTCGGTAGCCTT
>CBFGVE010000440.1:0-2780 GCA_965651915.1 uncultured bacterium | reverse complement strand
CGGCCCGACTGGTCCGCATTAAAACTGAAGAGGATGAGATCGTAGGACTGGTTGGCTACCAGGCCCGTGATTTCCCAGTGGTTGGTGAAGGTTCCATTGGGCCGGTGCATGAGGTAGTCTCGGCGCAAGGGATCGGTGATCCCGGAGGTGTTGGAGAACGACCACGTGCGCGATTGGTTGGTATTGAAGGAGAAGCCTACCGAGGTGGCCTGTCCATCGCCATCGACCAGGTTCGAGAGGCTAGTGGTTAGCGTGGAGAAGTCGTTGGCCCCGGAATTGGCCGTGGGGAAGAAAAGCTGGTTCCAGCCCACATTCTGTCCCGTGAAGCGCAGTTCCTCCGCGTTGATCGGCACACCGGAACCGCTGACTTGCGTATCCCCCGACGCCAGATAGCCGCCGTTGGCCGAATGGTCGGTGCGGGTGAAGTCCACGCTGATGACCGCCGCCGATGCGGGCAGGACCTGGACTGCAGAGAGGACGATGGCGACCAGGCACACGCCCAGCATGCGGCGCCCACGGGCAAGGAGCGCGGCCAGGCCGACGAGCACCAGCGCGGAAGTGCCCGGCTCGGGCACGACCGCGCCCAGCACCTCGAACAGTCCTTCGTCGCCGGAGAGGTTGCTGATCCGGAGGGCGTCGACATTCCCGGCCGTGGCGTTTCCGCCCGATCCGCGGAACATGACGTAGGCGTTTGAAATGGCCCCAGCCGTCCAGAAGTTGCCATTGGTCGATACCGTGGAGGCCCCCAGCCCGTTGGTAGTCGTGGGTACTGCGGCGTTGTTCGCAAAGGTCCAGACGTCGATGCTGTCGGTGCCTGCGGGATTGTGGAACACCCGGGCGACCACGAGGTAGAAGTCGTCCGAACCGCCGGCGCTCGTCCACTCGTCTGCGCCATAGGCAATGGCCGATCCATTGCCAGAGGTGATTACGGTGCGGTTCGTTCCCGACTGGTTGCCCACGCCAAAGCCCGGACCGGAGGAGTTGTTCAAATAGTTCGTGGTATTGTTGAAGGAGAGCGACATGGCGTTCCCCGAAAACTGGACGAGATCGACCCGCATCAGCACGCTGACCCAGAATTCGCCGGTGAGGCCTTCGCTCAAAGGAAGCTGCAAGCCACGAGTCGAGGTCGAGGAACCGCGAAAGGAGCCCGTATCGTCGTTATCCGATCCAAGCACGTAGCCCGAGCCCCCCCAGCCCGCGTTGTTGGTGGGGACGTCGCTTTCCTTGTAGCGGACCTCGGAAACAATCGATTCCCACGGCTGGCCCGCACCGCCCGGGCCGAACGGAATGCTTCCGCTGTTGCCCACCACGTCGCTGGTGCCGTAGTTGAAATATTCGGCGACGACCAAGGTGGCCCCTGCCTGCTGCATGCCGAGCAGGAACAGAAGCGCGAAGCTGCACCATGGGATGTGCTTGCTGGTTTTCATGCTATAAACCTCCTAGCCGCTGCCCAATCCCGATGGAATTACACCCGAGCGACCGATTCAAAATTGCTGTTCGTCCGCAAATCTACCGCCCAGCCATCTTTCAATAAATGCCATTATAAAATTTTAATTACTATAATTACATTATGGAATATACTGGATTCCATTACACTTTATTTTAATTTCCGGCTGAAGCTCGGCACCTCCACTCAGCATCCTGTTTCGGAACCTCCGCTTTTCTGGCGACGGACGCGCTCGCGTTCTGGTAGGATGCTCCCCGCTCCGCTGCGATGCCAAGTCTCCGTGGCGGACTGCCCATCTACCCTGACGGACCCATAGCCATGCCCCACGAAATCGAGCGCAAATTTTTGGTCAACCCGGAGCGCCTGCCGCCGTTGCCGGAAGGCACGCCGATACGGCAGGGCTACCTTCCTGCAATCTGCGGCACCGTGAGGGTGAGGATCGCCGGCCCCGAGGCCTTTCTTACCATCAAGGGCCCCACCGAGGGACTCAGCCGACTGGAATTTGAGTACCCCATCCCAGCGGAGGAAGCCCGCCGGATGCTCGACGACCTCTGCGATCCAGCCCAGATCGACAAAACCCGCCACCGGATCGAGTTCGCCGGGCACCTGTGGGAGCTGGACGTGTTTCACGGGGCCAACGAGGGCCTGCTGCTTGCCGAGGTCGAGCTGAAGCGCGAGGACGAGCACGTCGACCTCCCCCCCTGGGCTGCTGACGAGGTCAGCCACGATTCCCGCTACCAGAACAGCAACCTAGCCCGCAAGCCCTTCCCCACCTGGAATGATGGGTAACCACGAATGAACCAGTAACGCCTAATCGTTATCGGGGGTGGATGTAGCGGCGTCTCTCCGTGCCCGCCGTAGCCCGCAGGGCGTAGGAGGGGTGAGACGCGTGCCGCTCGTCCGCCTTCTCTTCGATACGGCATGACGTGCGGAGCGGCCCTACAAAATCCGTCCTTCGGCTCTACGTTGAATCACTGTTTGTAGCGCGGCCGTGAGGCCGTATCTCCGGACGCTAGCGCCTTACGGCGCCCCTACGAACCCCGCCCTAAGGTCGGCATCCTTCCTTACCCGGCGCGCAGCGCCCTTTTCCAAATTCGCCCCAGGAACGCCAACACTCCCCACCCCCATCCCCCGCGAATTTGGAAGGCTACTCCTCCAGCCACAGGATCGCGGTGACGCCGCGCGGATAGTACTTGCTGCCCTTCGCGACCCCGCTGGTCATCTGGTCGCTCCAGGCGAAGTAGAGGTTCTCGTCCTTGAGCAGCCAGGAGCGGTGGGCCTCGTCGGCAGCGGCACCGGTGGCCTCGTTGCGTACCCCCAGCACCATGCGGGC
>CBFGVE010000439.1:0-2814 GCA_965651915.1 uncultured bacterium | reverse complement strand
ACACGACGGTCGAGGAGTCGGGCTTTGCGAACATACCCCCGACGAAGACCTGCATGAACTGCCACAGCCAGATTCACAGCGAGGCCCCCATGCTGGCACCCGTGCGGGAGAGCTGGGCGAACAACACCCCGATCGAATGGAATCGGGTTCACGACCTGCCCGACTTCGTCTACTTCGATCACAGCGTGCATATCGCCAAGGGCATAGGCTGCAACACCTGCCACGGCCAGGTGGACCAGATGCCGCTGATTTGGAAAGAGAAGCCCCTCTTCATGAAGTGGTGCCTCGACTGCCACCGCAATCCCGAGCAGTTTATTCGTCCCCGCGAGGAAGTTTTCAACATGGCCTACCAGGCGCCCAAGAACCAGGCCGAGCTAGGCGCGAAGCTGGTCGAGGAGTACCACGTGGAAACGGCCAGCTACCGACTCACCGACTGTTGGATTTGCCACCGCTGATCATGAAAGACCTATTGAACAACCAAGAACGAGTCGATGGCCTGGGCCGCGCCGTTGCCAAGCGGGTGCTCCACATCGAAGACCCCAGCAAGCCTAGACCCGCCCTCTCCGCCGAGGATGGCTGGACCGGGGTGGAAATCCGCCGCGAGCTGAAGCTCGACGAACTTCGCCAGAAGCTGAGCGAGGCCGGACCCGACCAGTACTGGCGTTGCCTGGAGGAGGCGGCGGATTCGGAGGGCTTCGAGCAGCTCATCCATAACGAATTTCCCCGCATGGAGCCCGCGCTGGACGCGGTCCACCGCCGCGACTTCCTAAAGCTGGCCGGGGCCGGCATGGCGATGGCCGGCCTCACCGCCTGCAACAAGCAGCCGACCGAAAAGATCGTTCCCTACGTCCGTGCGCCGGAACAGGTTATACCCGGGAAGCCCGAGTTCTACGCCACCGCTATGCCTCAGGATGGCTATGGCTTCGGCCTGCTGGCCACCAGCCATCTCGGCCGTCCGACGAAGCTGGAAGGCAATCCCGAGCATCCCGCGAGCCTGGGCGCCACCAACCTCTTCGGCCAGGCGGCCGTCCTCGATCTGTGGGACCCAGACCGTTCCCAGGCGATCCTCAGCCGGGGCCGCATCGGAACGTTCGACCAGTGCCTCGCCGAAGTGGAGAGCGCGCTCAACCAGCAGGCCTTCACCCAGGGCGGAGGGGTCCGGATTCTCAGCGAGACCGTCACCTCGCCCGCCCTCGCCGCCGAGCTGAGCGGCTTTGCCGAGCGGTTCACCGCCTCGAAGTGGATCCAGTACAGCCCAGCGGGCCGCGACAGCGTACGAGCCGGTGCCAAACTCGCCTTCGGGGAGTATGTTGAGCCGGTCTACGAGATTGCGCAGGCCGACGTCATCGTCGCGCTGGACGCCGATTTCCTGAACAGCGGTCCGGGACACATCCGCTACGCCCGTGAATATGCCGAGCGCCGCGACCCTGAGCATGCTAGGGGCCTAAACCGGCTCTATGTGGCCGAAAGCTCACCCAGCAGCACCGGTGCCTCGGCCGAGCACCGGATCCCGGTCGACGCCTCCAGGATCGAGGCGTTGGCCCGTGCGATTGCCCGGGGCGTCGGCCTCCAGGCCGACGGGCCGGACGCCGGGGTGGATGCCAAGTGGCTCGAAGCGGTAGTTGCCGATCTCAAGACGCACAGCGGCCGCAGCCTGGTGGTGGCCGGCGAGCAGCAGCCCGCCGTAGTCCACGCCATTGTCCACGCCATCAACCAGCGGCTAAGCAACGACGGCAAGACCGTGCGCTACCTCGAGCCGGTCGAGGCCAAGCCCCAGGACCAGTCCGCCGAGCTACGCCAGCTCGTCGCCGACATCGATGCCGGCGGGGTCGAAGTTCTCGTCATTCTCGGTGGCAATCCGGTCTACACCGCTCCGGCCGATCTGGCCTTCGAGGCCGCCATCCGCAAAGTGAAGCTGGTGGTCCACCTCAGCTCCCACTTCAATGAAACCTCCCGGCTGAGCCACTGGCACCTGCCCGAGGCCCATTTCCTCGAGGCCTGGGGAGATGTTCGCGCCTTCGATGGCACGGTTTCCCTGATCCAGCCGCTTATCCTCCCCCTCTACCAGGGCCGCAGTGCGCTGGAGCTGATGCGGGCCCTGCGGGGTTTGGGCGCCAAACCCGGCTACGATATTCTGCGCGAGTACTGGCTCCCCCGTCTCGGCGACGACGAAAAGGCTTGGCGCAAGGCCCTGCATGACGGCGTGGTTCCCCGTACCGCGGCGATGGAGAAGCAGGTTCGGGCAAACGCGGTGCCGGCTCCTTCCTCCGAGGCGGCTTCGGGACTCGAAATCTCCTTCCGCGCCAGTCCCTCGGTGGGCGACGGTGCCTATGCCAACAACGCCTGGCTCCAGGAAGTTCCCCAGCCGCTTTCCAGGGTTTGCTGGGACAACCCCATCCTCGTCAGCCCGTCCCTGGCCGCCGCCAAGAAGGTGCGGAACGAGGACGTGCTCGAAATCCAGTACCGCGGGCGCACCGTGTCGGGTCCCGCGTGGATCCTCCCGGGCCAGGCCGGCAACACCCTCACCGTGCATCTTGGCTATGGCCGCAGCCATGCCGGTCGGGTGGGCAAGGACGTGGGCTTCAGCGCTTACACGATCCGGACCTCCGACGCTCCCTGGCAGGGGTCCGGGGTGGTGTTCGTCAACACCGCCCGAAAGCATCCGCTCGCCGCGACTGGCCACCAGCATGCCATACAGCAGGACATCAGCGGCAAGCTTGCCCCGGACATCACGGCGGAAAAGCGCAACCTGATCCGCGTCGCCCCGATCGACTACTACCACTCGCACCGCGACTTCGCCCAGCATCCCTACCA
>CBFGVE010000438.1:0-2818 GCA_965651915.1 uncultured bacterium | reverse complement strand
CTCCGGATGGCCGCGACGACCAGGACGGCTCCCGCGTCCGGCCGCTGCGCAGCATCCAGCGGGCCGCCGAGCTTGCCCAGCCGGGCGATACGGTCACGGTGCGCGCCGGCACCTACCGCGAGCGGGTGGACCCACCGCGCGGGGGGCTTTCCGACCAGCAGCGCATCGTCTTCCGGGCCGCGCCCGGCGAGGAGGTCGCGATCCTCGGCTCCGAGCGGGTGAAGGGCTGGGTGCCAGGCCCGAAGGGTATCTGGAGCGTGGTGCTGCCCAACCGCTTCTTCGGCGACTACAACCCCTACCGGGAGCGTATCCGGGGCAACTGGTTCCACGACCGGAACCGCCCGCACCATACCGGCGCGGTCTACGTGGACGGCGTCGAACTGCTGGAGGCTTCCTCCCTCGCGCAGTTGACCACGAATCCGGGAGGCCTGCATTCCAGCAGCGTCTACCTTTTCAACCTGCATAGCTTCCGGACGGAAACGGCCCCCCCGGTGACCGTGGACAAGGCGGATGAGCTTTCGGAGGCCCAGATTGTTGCTGGGGGCGCAAGCCCGGTGCTGGGCTACATCATGGACGGTAGCTGGGCGCGTTTCGACCAGGTAGATCTCCGCGGGGCGCGCCGCATCGAGTTCCGCGTTTCCTCGGCCCAGACCGGCGGGCGGATCGAGCTGCGGCGGGGCTCGATGGACGGCCAGGTTATTGGCCAGGCCATTGTTCCTTCGACCGGGGATTGGAATCGCTGGACGACCGTGGCCGCTGAGATCCCGGCATCCGCCGGGCCCTTCGATCTCTACCTGCGCTTTCTCGCTCCTGCGGCAGACCTCTCCGGTAGCGGAAAGCGTCTCTGGTTCGCACAGGCCGACGACCAGAACACCACCATCTGGGCGCAGTTCGGGGACGTGGACCCCAACGCCGAGGGCATCGAAATCAACGTCCGCCCGGCCGTGTTCTATCCCTCGAAGACCGGGATCGACTTCATTACCGTGCGCGGCTTCACCATGCGCTACGCGGCGACCCAGTGGGCGCCCCCCACGGCGGAGCAGGTCGGCCTGATCGGCACCCACTGGAGCCGGGGCTGGATCATCGAGCACAACGTGATCAGCCACTCCCGCTGCGTGGGCGTCACCCTGGGGAAGATCGGCGACGAGTACGACAACGTCGAGGGCACCGCCGGGGGCTATATCGGCACGATAATGAGGGCCTATGATCAGGGCTGGAGCAAGGAGCGCATCGGGCATCACATCGTGCGGCACAACCGAATCTCCCACTGCGAGCAGGCGGGCATCGCCGGCAGCCTCGGCGCCGTGTTCAGCACGATCAGCGACAACCACATCCACGACATCCACACCCAGCAGCTCTTCAGCGGCTTCGAGCAGGCCGCGATCAAAATCCATGGCGCGGTGGACATGGTGATCACCCGGAACTTCATCCACCACACGCCGGGCATTTGGCTCGACTGGATGGCCCAGGGCACGCTGGTGACCGGCAACCTGATGGTCTCGAATACGCGCGACCTCTGGGCCGAGGTGGACCACGGCCCCTTCCTCTTCGCCAACAACCTGCTGCTCAGCCGCAATAAAAGCTCCCTGGATTTCTGGTCGCAGGGCGGGGCCATCGTCCATAACACGGTCGCGGGCAGCGTGCATGGCCGGACCGAGAAACGCAAGACACCGGTGTTCGCGCCCCATTCCCTGGACTTCGTCAAGCTGCACGACATACCCTTCGGGGATCTGCGTTTCTACAACAATATGTTCACCGGCAGCACCCGGTTCGACAGGATTCCCAAGCCGGGCTACCCGCTCGCCTTCGGCGGCAATGTGTACCACGCCGGCTCGATGCCCCATGCGCAGGACGCCGGGGCGCTGCGGCTGGAGGAGGAGCTGCCGGAGGCCAGGCTGGTGGAGGAGGCCGACGGCTGGTACTTCGAATTCACCGCCGATCCCGCTTGGGCCGAGCTAGCCCAGGCTGCGCCGGTGACCACCGAGCGGCTCGGCAAGGCGGTGGTACCCGGCCAGGCCTTTACGAATCCGGATGGGAGCCCACTTGACCTCGGAACCGACTACCTGGGAAGGCCCCGCCACCCCGACCGCCCCTATCCCGGGGCCATCGAGGTGAGGGTGAAGGGTCCGCAGCGGGTGAAGGTTTGGCCGCTGGAGCGACCGGCGTCGCCTTGAGCCGCGGAGGAGTCAGCGCCGGGGGCGGGGCGGCGGAGTGCGGCCCAGCCTTTTGAGCACGTCCTGGAGGTCGTCCCAGACCGGCTTCTTGGCGCCGGGGCTGCGGAGCAGGTAGGCCGGGTGGAAGGTCGGCATGACCGGGATGCCCTCGAAGGCCATCCAGCGGCCGCGGAGCTGGGTGATCCCGGTCTCCATCTTGAGCAGGCCGCGGACCGCCGTGGCCCCGAGGCAGACGATGACCTTGGGCCGGATGAGGGCGAGCTGCTCGCGCAGGTAGCCGATGCAGGCCTCCATCTCGTCGGGATAGGGGGTGCGGTTGCCCGGCGGGCGGCATTTCACGATATTGCCGATCCACACCTCCTCGCGGGTGAATCCCATCGCCTCGATCATTCTACTCAGAAGCTGGCCGGCCTCGCCCACGAAGGCGAGCCCCTGGCGATCCTCTTCGGCCCCCGGACCCTCGCCCACGAAGGCGACCTCGGGGGCGAGGATGTTGCCCTGGCCCGGCACCGTGCGGGTGCGTCCCTGGTGGAGGGGGCAGGCGGTGCAGGAGGCGATCCGCGCGGCGATGGTGGCGAGTTGGCTGGCGGGGTCCGCCGCTGCGCTGGCCATGATCGGCGGTACGGTGCGGATTGGTGCCGAGG
>CBFGVE010000437.1:0-2819 GCA_965651915.1 uncultured bacterium | reverse complement strand
TTGGGGGGTAGCCGATAGTTTATGGTTTTTCTCCGCTGGCCTGATTCTTGGCCGCCTGGATTCGCACGCTCTCTCCTCAAGTCTCGCTTGAAATGCGGAGGGAAACCGGGTAGCGTTCAATGTGTATTGAACGAATTTTTTGCCACGCGCTTTCCTCCATTCGCCGATATTCGCTCCCGGGGGCCCTCACGTCCGGGACGCGACCGGGGCGGAGCCTGCCCAGCCCTCGCCGCCGGCCGGAGTCCACGAGCCCCTTCCCAGACTGAGCCCGCAGCAACGCCCCCCCCAGCGCCTAGCCGCCACCCGGAACCCCGCGATGCCCCAGAGCCCCCCCCCTCCCGCTGAAATCCGCCAGTCCTTCGTGGAGAAGGCGGGCCACGCCAGCCAGTCCATGGGCATGGGCCGGGCGCTGGGCCAGGTGTTCGCCCACATCTACTTCAGCCCTACTCCCCAGACCCTCGACGACCTCACCCAGCAACTCGGCATCAGCAAGGGCAGCGCCAGCATGACCGTCCGCCAGCTCGAGCAATGGGGGGCGCTAAAAAAGGTGTGGGTCAAGGGCGACCGGAAGGATTACTACGAGGCGGGCACCCATTTCGGGCGGATCATGCGCAAGGCGCTGATGGACACCATTCTCCAGCGCATGGCCGAAGGCAGCGCTTTCCTGGACGAGGCGCAGGACCGAGCCCGGGCTCTCGGCGAAAACCCGGGAGCCCACGCCGACGAGCTGCGCTTCATCCAGTCGCGGCTTAAAAACATGGCGACGTTCCGCGACCGCGCCCGCTGGATCTGGGACAACCTCCTCCAGCGCCTCTTCAAATCCTGAGACCGAGTCCTAGCAACACTCCGAACCCTCGATGTCCATTTGTCTTGCCCCGACAGGATTCTGGCCTAGGAATCGCGCGGGCCATCGCCTACATTCCGGGAACAACGTTTAGGACGCTCCATGCCCATACCCCCACAACTCATCGCCCTCGCCCTGATCCTGGTGTTCGCCGTCATCGCCTGGTACGGCTTCTCCGCCCAGCGACTGCTGGTGGTCATTGGCATCACCCTCGCCCCCTTCCTGATCCTGCTGGTCAACAACCTCCCGCTCTGGTTCGTCATCACCCTCGGCATTCGCAACAGCGGCCTGATCTTTCCCGGTATTCCCAAGGGACTCCACGTGGTGCACGTCATGATGGCCGGCTTCGCCACCCTCATGTTTGCCCGCAACATCATCCAAAAGCCCCCCCGGCAGCGAATTCAGGCTTCCTCCCTCTTTCTTCTCGCATTCCTCGGCGTACTGGGAATGACGATCTACTTCCGCGGCATCGGGCTGCGCGCGCTGGGAGGAGAAGCTTGGGGAGGCATGGAATATGTCAAGATTCTGATCTCTGCGGCCTTTCTTATTTTCTCAAGGCACATCGCGCTCTCTCCCCATCACCTCAAGCTGGCCATTGTCCTGATTCTCCTCCTGGCCTTTCTTCCCGCAACCTCGCAAATTCTCTTCCTCCTCAGCCGGGGGGCCCTCTACCATCAGTATTACTTGATTGACGCTAACGCCGGGGCGCTCCTAGGCTCGCTTCAAGCGCTAGAGACGGGCACTGGCGTAGTTCGGTTTCACCTCCTCCGAGGCGTATCCCTCCACCTCATGATGGCCTCCATAGTCTTTCTACGCTTCCGGGGGGCAAAGGCCTTTCTGCTGGTTGCGCTGATCATGGTCGCACTCGCCCTGGCCGGCATGTCCGGATTCCGCATCGCGATCTTGGCCATCGTCGGAATTCTAGGAATCTATATCCTGCTGCAGTCTCCTGGACGCCGGCTATTGCGCATCGCCCAGTTTGGCTCCGCCGGCATCTTGGGACTCTTGCTCCTGATTCCTTTGGTTAGCTTCCTGCCCACGTCCATTCAGCGCGCTTTGTCCTTCCTCCCCTTCCTCGACATTTCCAGCGTGGCCAAGGCGCATGCTAGCAGCTCGACCCTCTGGCGCCTTGAGGTATGGAGATTGGCCTGGGCCGAAATTCCCAACTACCTATGGCTTGGAAAAGGCTTCTCCATCCGGCCGAGCGACCTGTCCGCATTCAGCGTCCGCGCTGATAGTATCCTGAGCGCATTCCTCGCCCACAACTACCACAGCGGACCGATCACCCTTCTGCTCGACCTTGGGGTGCTTGGCTTCATCGCCTTTACCGGCTTCTACCTGACCTCCAGCTTAGAAATGCTGAAACGACTTCCACATGTGCGCAGCAACCCGAACCTCCCCCCCTTTCTCAAGCGCTACTACGCCCTCATGCTCGCCAGCTACGTCTATTCTTTCGCGAGCTTCTACCTGATCTACGGGGATCCAGGAAACATCGCCAACGCATTTATTCAACTCGCGGTTCTACAAGCCGTTTACCGGGGAACCTTCTACATCGCACCCGCCCATGACGCGAGTCAATCGCCACCGCCCAGCCGGTACTCCCTTCGGCCAATGTGACAGCACGCTCGACAACGCTACGGCAAATCCTGATCAATACGCTGACGGGTTGGGCGGCCGTGGCCTCTCGGGCCGCTATTGCCCTCGTCATGGTCCCCTATCTGCTGGCCAACCTTGGCCGGGATGGATATGGGCTAGTGGGTTTTCTTGGTGTCATTGTTGCGCTTTCCCTGGTGGCCGATCTTGGACTGCGAAATGCTCTGGGACGCGAACTAGCAGAGCACCTCGCCCGCAAAGACACCCTAGCCTTCAGCGAACTATGCAGCACCGCCTTGATCCTATACCTTTGCATTGCGGGCCTACTCGCCGCCGCCTGCTGGACGCTCGCGCCTTGGTTTGCCGAGGTCTTCAAAATCCC
>CBFGVE010000436.1:0-2829 GCA_965651915.1 uncultured bacterium | reverse complement strand
CTCCTGTTGTGAAAGCACCATTGAAACGGACGGCACTCTAAGGTGCGCCCCGATAAAAATCAACCCATAAAGTGGCGTACGCTACTCCTCCTCCTCGATCCCCAGGGCCTTGCCGAAATCGTCTACCCATTCCACCCCGGCGAAAAAGGACGCGGCATCGAACAGGCGTTCCGCGATGGGCTGATTCACCCGCAGATTCTCGATCCGGATGCGCTCCTCGACCGTCTCGCCCTCGACACGCACGCTCGCTACGTGGAGCTGGGGGATCCACACGCCGGGAACCGCCTCGGCGAAGCGGCTGTAGGCGAAGGTCGCGGACGGCGATGACCGGTCCTCGCCCGAGAACAGCTCGATGCGAGCCAGCCGCTGCTGCGCATCCAGCGCCAGCACCAGGTAGCCCGCGCCCGAGGCATAGCCGCGCCGCACCGGATACTCGGCTGAGCCCTCCATTTCCTCCTCGGGAGTTCCCTTGAGGCGCATCAAGTGATCCATCGCGGTGCCAGGCACCTTGCGGAGCTGGATGAGCCGGGCCTCGTCGAGGTCGGCGATGGCCTTGGCGAAGCCCCGGGGCGCCTCCTCCAGGCGGTCGTAGAACATCGTGCCGTCGGCCACGATCCGCCGCTTGAACGGAGCCGGGCTTTCAACGTGCAGCCGGTCGGGCCGCTGGTAGTGGACCCGGCTGAGGGTGCGCATGGGCTTGCCCTGAACCTCCACCTCGCGCCGCACCTCGCAGGAGACCGACTCAATTTTCGCGTAGTCGGCAAGAAGGCGCTCGGCCAGGGTCTCCCCTCCGGCGGAGGCGGCGATGACGAATACGGAGGCAAGGGCGGCGGACAAGGTCTTCACAAAGTATCTCCTATGGTCGGATAGCGGCGATCAAGCGCAAACCATAACCCGCCCCGCCCACAGGTCAACCGCGTTCTGCCCCGCGCCACCCGACCGAACACATCGAGGCCGTGCCATGGACGATGCTGTGAGCAGGACAGCCGTGGCCGGCACCTTGGGGTACCGCCACAGGTCCGGAACTTCGGCCCGCAGATGAATCCAAGGCTTGGACTTTTCTGGGGGGCGTTTATCCAAGCCTTGGACGTCTAGGGCGAAACGCTACAGGGGCAGCGCGAGGGTGACCTTCGTGCCTTTGCCCACCTCGCTGGCGATTTCCAGGCGCCCGCCGTGCTGCTCCATCACCCGGCGGGCGATCGAGAGACCCAGCCCGGTGCCCTTGCCCGGCGCCTTGGTGGTGAAGTAGGGCTCGCCCGCGCGGGCGAGCTGCTCAGGGGTCATGCCCTTGCCGTTGTCGGCAACCTCGACCCGCGCCTCGCCGCCCGAACGGCTGATGGTGATGTCGATTAGCCCATCCTGCCGCTCGGCGGCGGCATGCACCGCGTTGGCGACAATGTTGTGGAGGGCCCGCAGGAAGTCTCCCGGGCGCACCAGCGCCTCGATCTCGTCGGCAACGTGCAGGGACAGGCGCGTGCCGCAGGAGAAGGCCAGCGGCTCGACGCCTTCGACCAGGCTACCCACCAGATCGCCCAGCCGGGTCGGCTCGGGCGGCACCACGCTCTGGCGGGAGAAGTCCTGCCACATGTGGGCCATCTCCTGGCAGCGGACGACATTGCGCTCGATGATTTCCAGATACTCGCTGGTTTCGGACATGTCGACCCCGAGCTGCCGCTGCTGGTCGCGGAGCTGGTCGCTCAGCAACTGCACGTAGCCCATGACGATGGTAAGCGGGTTGCGTAGGTCGTGGACAAACTCGGCCGAGGCCTGCCCCACCGTGGCCAGGTGTTCCTTCTGGCTTAGCTCCTCACTGAGCTTCGCGTTGAGGTTGCGGAGGTCGGAGGCGGCCTGGACGCGGCGCCGCTCGATCTCCACCCGCTGCAGGTTGCGCTCGATGATTTCCTGGATCTCCTGGGTGTCGAAGGGCTTCTTCAGGTAGTCGTTGGCTCCGAGGCGCAGAGCCTCCTGCGCGGTCTCCAGCGCCCCGAACCCGGTGAGCATGATCACCGGCACGACCGGGTCGAGCCCCCGGATCTCGCGCAGCCCCTCGATGCCGTTCTTCTTCGGCATACGTATGTCCATGATGACGAGGTCAGGCCTGCGCTCGCTGAGCGCCTGCACCCCGGCGTCCACGCCCTCGGTGCAAACGACATCGTAGTTGGGCTTGAGCAGGATGCGCAGGCTTTCCCGCGGCCCAAGCTCATCGTCGATCACCAGGATGCGGGGCTTGTTCGCTCGTTCGGCAGGATTCATCTGCGGCTCGGGGTTGGCGGGGTAGTCATTCTGGACGGGCAGGATCATGGGAGGCCTCAGAAGGTGTACTGGTAGGAAACCGACACCAGGTGGGTCACCGACTCGTAGGTGCCGTTGACCGCCGGGTTGGGGTTGCCCCGGATGGTGCGGTCCTCGAGGAAGTTCGCCTGGTAGGCGTAGCCGATGGTGTGGCTGCCCATGCGGTGCCCCATGCCGACACCGGCCATGTGGCGGTCGGCGTCGATGATGATGGGCGAGTAGGTCTCGTCGGGAATCGGCGTCTCCATGAACTTGTAGGTGAGCCAGAGCACGCTGTTCTCGTCGTAGTTCCACTCGGCGGCCACGCCGAAGGTCCAGATGTCCTTCCAGTCCTGGGGAATGGCCGGCGCGACGAGCCCGGCCTCGTTATTCGCGCCAATGTCGAGAGGCAGCGACTGGTAGCGCGAGAACTCGACCCATTCCACATCTGCCCCCACCCGGAAGGTGTCGGACAGCTCGATGCCGTAGCCGAGGGTGACCATGCTGGGGTAGCGGATTTTCGACTCGAAGTCACTGCGGCCGGCCACTACCGGGGCG
>CBFGVE010000435.1:0-2863 GCA_965651915.1 uncultured bacterium | reverse complement strand
AAGATCGTCGTGCCGTCGACGCCCGCGGACGCGCGGGCGCTGATGCGGTCGGCCTCCAGTTGCTGGAGGCGGATGGAGTCGACGCGCATGCCGCGGCCGATCAGGGCGACGCCCAGCTCGCGGCGCAGGCTCTCCAGCTCGGCCTCGGCCTGGTTCACCAGCTCCTGCTGCTTCATCAGCTCGTTCTGGAGGGCGAGCACGGCGCGCTCAATCTCGCTGCGCTTCAGGGAGAGGCGCTGGTCGCGGTAGACCTCGGCCACGCGGTTGGCGATGCGCACCGCCTCGGCGGGCGATTCGCTGCGGTAGCGGATGGCGATGAGGTTGGTGTCGCGGAACTGTTCGACCCCGAGGTTGCGGCTGAGGATGGACACAGCATCGTTGAGGGGCAGCGGGCTTCCGCTATCGGAGTACTTGCGACCCCACTCCTCCTGCAGGCCCAGGTCGCGGACGACCTGGCCGAGGATGGGGCGGGAGCGGATGATCTCGTACTGGGTGCGCAGGAAGAAGGGGTCGTAGGCGGCGCCCATCTGGCGCTCGAAAACGTCGATGTCGAGGTTGTCCTTGCGGACGGAAATGCGCGACTGGGCCTCGTAGATCTTGGGCAGCGTGTAGGTGATGATCGCGCCGGCGATCACAATGAGCAGCAGTACCGAGATGACGATTTCCTTGCGCGAGCGGATGACCCGCCAGTAGTCGAGAAAGTGCAGATTGCTATCTTGAGGCTGTTCCATGCAGGCCTATCCTTCGTGCTTAAAAAAAGTGCCGGTGAGACCGTATGGCTACCGTCTCACCAGCACCTCGGAATCCCAGGGTTTTCCGACTAGATGCGGGTCTTCCAGCCTAGGCTGACCCGGTTGCGGTCGTAGTCCTGGCGGAGGTCGGAGGAGACATCGGTGAACTGGTAGACCAGATCGATCCAGTTGGACCGGTTGATTTGGTAGGACGCGCGTCCGCTCACGAGGACGATGTCCTCGCTGCCGTCGGGGCGGGGGGCCTGGCCGTCGGGAACCTGGTCGGCCTGGTAGTCGCTCCGGGTGTAGGACCCGGAGACGCTCAGGGTGATGCGCGCGGTGAGGTCATGGCTCGCCGAGGCGAACAGCCGGGTGCGTTCCTGGTTGGCGTAGGGGAAGACGTTGGCGTCGAACTGGGAGAAGCCGCCGCCGAGGGTGAGGCGGGTGTCGGGACTGGGCATGAAGGACACCGAGGCGTCGGCGTAGGGCGAGTTCTCGTCGTCGATGCTGTCGCTATCGAAGACCTTGTGCTGCCAGCCGCCCCGCAGCTCGGCCATCAGGTTCTGGCTGAAGACCTGGCGGAGAGCGCCGCCCAGATAGTAGCTGTCGGAATCGCGGGCGGAATCGTCGTAGGCGATGGTCTCGAAGCGGAAATCCCCGCTGGCGAAGGTGGAAGGCGAAACCTGGCGGGTGGCGGTAAGCCCGGCGACGTAGAGGTCCATGTCCTCGCGCTCGGCGACCTCGTCGCTGTCGTAGCGCAGGAGGGTGTAGCGCGCATCGGCCCGCAGAGTAGACTCGGCGGAGAGGCGGTGCAGGAGGGAGCCTCCCAGGTCATTGTAGAGGTAGTCGTTTTCCTCGCGAATGAGCGTACCCTGCTCGATCAGCTCGGGACGGTCCTGGTAGAGCAAGCGGTTGTTCAGGCTCAGAGTCCAGCGCTCGCTGAACTCCTGCTGGACATAGGCCGAGAGGGTGTGGTGGAGGTCGGTGTCGTCCGAGGGGCGGTTTTCCCAGTAGATGAAGCTCGGGGAGTAGCGCAGGCTGATGAACGTAGTCTCCAGGTCGAAATTGGCGACGAGGTCGAGCTGCTCGATCACCTTGAAGCTATCCACGGTGTCGGTAGAGCGCTGGGTGATGTTGTCGTCGTGCTCAACCCGGAGGTAGTTTTCGACCTGCCAGAATTTTGCGCCTTCGGAAGCGATGGAGGCGCCTGCGGCCACGCCGGCCAGCATTCCGCCGTAAGCAAGGGATTTAATCCAGTTCATCCTCGGTGACTCCTGCGTAGGTAAGGGGATAGGGCGGGTTGGTAGGGTTTAGTTGGGGGTGACCGGCGGGGGGGGCTGGGGGGTCGAAACGGCCAGGGAGGCGGCGATGATCTGGCGGATTTCGGCGACGGTCACCGCGAAGCTGTTGGGGTCGAGCATGAGCGCGCCGCCGTGCAGGGAGTCGGGCTCGGGGATGCGGCGGGGAGTGAGCAGCGGATCGGTCGTTCCGCCAAAATCGGGGCTGATGGCGTCGGGATTGGGCAGCGACTCCACTTGGGCGATCGCCTGGCCCACGCTGTCGATCGGAATGCCGAGGCTCTTGAGCAGCTCGACGTAGGCATTGGGATCCTCCTTGTCCTCAATCTGGTCCTCCAGCTTCATTGCCTGGACAACTACCCGGGCGAGCACACCCTTGGTCACAACCTCCCCGGCCTTCCAGCCATCGACCGGGCTGATGCCGTTACGGGACAGCAGCTCGAACAGCTCGGGATCCGTCGCGTTGGGGGCTGCGAAGCGGTGCAGACCGGTGATGTTCACGAGGATCTTCGCGAGTTCGGCTTGGGTCACCGTTTTGGGGGCTTCGGCAGATTCGCCGGTTTCGGCTGACGAAAGGCTGGGGCCCAACAGGGTGGCGGCCAGCAGGGCGCAGGCTAGAAATTTCATCGTATTGTCTCCGCACGTACCCAACCCGATCTACGGAATTGGATGGGCTAGGATGGTTGTCTATGTTTGACGTTCGGCGTTAAGATACGCCCAGCAGGGCAGTTTAGTCAATTAGAAATTGTTTAATGCAAGCCATTGGCCTATAAGCGGAGGTCGTCCCGACGGCACCTGTTTTCTTCCCTGCGAAACCGCCCTCCAACCTCCCCT
>CBFGVE010000434.1:0-2870 GCA_965651915.1 uncultured bacterium | reverse complement strand
GGGGCGGGCGTTCGCGTTGAGGGGAAGTATTCCCGTCCAGCGAGGCAAGCTCGCTGGGGCGGTTTTGGGGGACGGGCTTGACGACGGCGCTGTGCGCGTTACTGGAAGCGCAGCGTTGGTACAAACTTCCTCGTGAACTTTGCCGAGAACTTCATCGATGGAGTTCACGGCAATGGAAGCGAGTGAGTTTTTTGAAGAGTTGGGAGTTCTATCTGAACCGGAGGAGGAGGCCGAGGGCCCAGTTGCGTTCGCCGGCGCTTAGCAGGGCTCGCCAGGCCAGCAGGCTGAAGGCCGCGAGGCAGGCGGCGGCGGTGGCTAGGCGGGGAAGGAGGGCGTCGACCGAGCCGACGAGGGGGAGCAGGCAGAGCCCGAGGCCCATGGCGAGGGCGCTGCGTATGACGGCGCTGCGGGCGGCGGGCACGAAGCGCAGGGCGAGCGGGAAGAGCACCAGGACGTCGAGAAATCCGCGCAGCCCCCAGGCTACGGCCATTCCGACGATGCCCCATCGGGTGGTCATCCACCAGGCGATGCCAAGAAACAGCGGAAGCTCGGCGAGGTGCCAGCGGGCCGACAGGTCGGGACGCCCTGTGCTCTGGAGCAGGGAGAAAGGTAGGTAGGAGAGGGCATAGACGAAGATGCCGGCGGTGAGGAGCCGCAAGACGCCGGCCCCGTAGCGGGCGAAGTCGTCGCCCAGCCAAAGCTGGAGGAATTCCGGGGCGAGGGTGTAGAGGCCGAGCGTTGCGGGGAATAGCACAAGGAGGAGCAGCTTGACGGCGCGGCCGAAGAGCGCGTCGGCTTCGGCCGACTTGCGGGCGAGGTGCATGGTCATCGGCGGAAAAAGAGCGGAGACCAGCGCGCGGGGCAAAATGAGCATCTTCACCACGATCTCGGCGGGGTTGGCGTAGTAGGCGACTTCGGACAGGGTGCGGGCAACGCCGACAATGAAGCGGTCGATGTGAATCATGAGGGGCAGGGTGACGTTGGATACGGTCATCCATCCGCCGAAGGTGAGCAGCGGTTTCACCATCGCCCGGTCCCAGCGAACCTGCGTGCGCAGCACCGGGATCAGGGAGAGGCAGCAGCCGAGGAAGATGGCGAATTCCACGATGCGCACGGCGATGAGGACCGCCACGACCCAGGTAAGGCTGCGGGTGTAGGCCAGCACGGCGAGGGGCGCGGCGTAGGTCGCCATGCCGAGCGGGATGCGGATGAGATTGATGAGTCGGAAGCGCTGGTGGGTTTCGAGGATGCCGATGAGTCCGGTGACGGCGACGGTGAAGGGGAGGCCAAGGCAGACGATGAGGAAGGCGTTGCGGGTTTCCTCGCGCAGGGCCTCGGGTATGTTCAGGGCCCGGTAGGCCAAGGCCTCGCTGCCGATGGCGAGGAGGATCGCGCCGGCCAGTCCGCACAGGGTCATCATCCCGAGAGCGGTCCAGAAGATCCGGGGAAGCTCGCCGCCGCGGCCTAGCCCGAGGTATTCGGCGGTCATCTTGGTCATCGCCCGGCCCATGCCGAAGTCGAGGATGCCGAAGTAGCCTACGAGCATCCAGACGAGGGTGAGGGCGCCGAAGCGCTCGGCTCCAAGCCCGACGATGAACAGGGGAATGGACACGAAGGCCACCACCATCGGGGCGCAGAAGCCGAAGAGGTTCCAGCCGGTGTTGCCGGCGATGCGGGCGGATGAGGGAATGGCGGGAGTCTGCTCCCGTTCCGCGCTCATGGCTGCGCTCCGGAAGCGGGCAGGGGTGGGTGGGCCAGGTCGAGTCCATGCGCGGCGCTAGGCAGGCGCGGGCCGAAGAACCACGAGCGCTTGCGGCCGGGGAGGCAGGGGATGAGTGGGTGCTTGAGCCGCATGAGCCGGTGGGGTGGATCGCCGGGTCGCACCGCGCGGTAGCCGAAGAGGCGGTCGGAACAGGCACTTTCGTAGCCGGTCTCGGCGGCCATGCGGACTGCGGCGGTTCCTGCGATCGCCCAGGGGAAACAGAGGTGTCGGATGGGATGCCCTAGTGCCGACTCGATTTCTTCGCGGCAGCGGGACAGGTCTTCACGAATGGCGGCGTCGCGTTCGTCTCCGGTTTCATGGCGTCCGGGCGAGGCCGCCACGATCTGTTCCAGTTCGGCGCGCCAGCCGGGGCGGCGGAAAAAATCGGGTCCACCATGGTCGCGGACGTGCTGGAGGCAGTGGGTGGTGGCCCGGGGGGCGATCCAGCGGTGGGCGTCGGAGAGGCGGGAGCGTGTAGGGAAGAGGGGGGCTCCCAGGTCGCCGCGTTGAGCGAAGCGCAGCCCGCCGGGTGCGTCCACGAGGGGAATTTCATGGGGGTGAAGGCGGGTGGACGGCTCGATAAAGCCGATGGGGCTGGAAGCGGCGGCGATTTTGGCGTGCCGCCAGGAATGTGCCTGCACTTCGACGAGCCCCTCGCTTTCGAGGGCGCGCAGTTCGTCCCAGGTACAGAACATGGGGTCTGTTCGGTCGACCGAAGCGTCAACGGTGCCTTCCTGTCCGGTCCATTGCGGGCGCTGTCCGGAGGTTGCGGGGACCCGGTGAGGGCTTACATAGGTGATGGCGCGAAGTCCGTAGCGGCGGAGCAGCGGCGCGGCGAAAACCCAGAGGCTGGACCAGGCATCGTCGAAGCACAGCGCGACGGACTTGGGTGCGGGCAGCACGCCGCGCAGCGCGCAGGCGGCCAGCTCGTCCGAGAGGACAGTCCGGTAGTCATTCTCGGCGAGGTAGCGCAAGTAGGGATCGAGCGCGTCGGGGTGCGACTCGTGGAAGTGGAAGACGGGGATGCAGGATCCCACGCCTCCGCCGAAGAGGAAGCGGGGGTAGCGGCCTGCCAGCAGGTCGAGTAGGCCCCGCGCCGGACTGTTTC
>CBFGVE010000433.1:0-2874 GCA_965651915.1 uncultured bacterium | reverse complement strand
CAGGTCAAGTGCATCTACATCGACCCGCCCTACAACACCGGCAACGAGGGCTGGGCCTACAACGACAACGTCAACAGCCCCCTCATCCGCGACTGGCTCGGCAAAACCGTCGGCAAGGAGGCCGAGGACCTCTCCCGCCACGACAAGTGGCTCTGCATGATGTACCCGCGGCTCGCCCTGCTCAAAGACTTCCTGCGGGATGACGGGGCCATCTTCATCAGCCTCGACGACAACGAAATCCACGCCCTGCGCTATTTGATGGATGAGATTTTCGGGGCCACCAATTTCATAACTACCGTGCTGTGGCAGAAGGTCTACTCGCCCAAAAATTCAGCTCGTCACTTTTCTGAGGATCATGACTATCTGGCAGTGTATGCGAAAAACGCCGAGAAGTGGCGTCCCAACCTCGTGCCCCGCAATGACGATCAAGACGCCGCATACAAAAATCGCGACAACGATCCAAGGGGTCCGTGGAAAACCAGCGACTTGTCTGCCAGAAATCCATACAACGCTGGGACCTACTCTATAACCTGCCCTTCTGGAAGGGTAATTCCACACCCCCCGAAAGGTATGTACTGGCGCGTATCTGCCGAAAAATTCGCTCTAATGGATAAAGAAAACAGGATTTGGTGGGGTAAAGAAGGGAATGCAATTCCTCAAATCAAAAGATTCCTGAACGAAGTAAAAGACGGCGTTGTTCCGCAGACCATGTGGTTCTATAAAGATGTTGGCCACACCCAGGAAGCAAAGCAGGAGCTTATTTCGATCATTCCGTTTGAGTCCTCTGCCGAAGTGTTCATCACCCCAAAGCCGACCCGGCTGATCGAGCGGGTGCTGCAGATCGCCACGAGTCCCGGCGACCTCGTGCTGGATTCGTTCGCGGGTTCGGGTACAACCGGGCACGCGGTGCTGAAGATGAACGCGGCCTTGCCGGACCAGCCGCCGCGCCGCTTCATCCTGGTGGAGATGGAGCCTCGGATCGCCCGCGACGTTACCGCCGAGCGGGTGCGGCGGGTGGCCGGGGGCTACACGAACGCGAAGGGGGAGGCCATCGCCGAATTGGGCGGCGGATTCCGCTTCTGCGAGCTGGGCGAAGCGCTGTTCGACGAGCGCGGGCAGATCCGCGACAGCGTCCGCTTCGCCGAGCTGGCCCGGCATGTCTATTTCACCGAAACCGGGGAACCGCTCCCCCGCGAACGGGTATCGAAGTCGCCGCTGCTCGGCGTCTGCCGGGGCGTGGGGATCTACCTGCTCTACAACGGCATCCTCGGGGACAAGTCGGCCAGCGGGGGCAACGTGCTCACCCGCGCCGTGCTCGCCCAGCTTCCCGCCCACGGCGGACCCAAGGTGGTCTACTGCGCGGGCTGCCTGCTCGGACGGGACCGCCTCCAGGCCGAGCGCATCACCGTCCGCCAAACCCCCTACGAGATCCGGGTGTCATGACCAGGAAAGCCGCCGCCAAACCCCACTTGAAATCGCAAAATGCGATATCAAGTGTGCAAACCACTGATACCAGGAAAGATGCGGAACTTTACGCCCGCACCCACGGAGGTCGGCGCACCCTGCCGCTGGCGTTTACCGAGCACGGGGCGATCATGGCGGCGGCGGTGCTGAACAGCGAGAAGCGGATTGGCTTCCACGGAGGCGACGCATGATCCAGCTCAAGGACTACCAGGTGCGGGTGCTCGACACCCTGGAGAGCTTCTTCCGCCAGTGTGCGAACGATGGGTACCCACGCAACGCCTTCATCGCCGCCCAGGAGCGCAACGGCCTCCAGCCGGTGGACTACATCCCCGTCGAGGCCCAGGGCCTGTCGCAGGCGATGCCCTACATCTGCCTGCGCGTGCCGACCGGCGGCGGGAAAACCCTGCTGGCCTGCCACGCCGTCGGCCTGGCCATGCGCGACTATCAGCGAGCCGAGCAGGCGGTGGTGCTCTGGCTCGTTCCCAGCAACGCGATTCTAGACCAAACCGCCGAGGCGCTGCGCGACAACCTCCACCCCTATCGCCGGGCGCTGGAAATGGCCTGCGGCGCGGTGGAGGTGGTCACAATCAACGAAGCCCTGCAGCTCTCGCGGGCGGCCGTGGATGGGCAGACGATGGTGATCGTGGCCACGATCCAGTCCTTCCGGGTCGAGGACACCACCGGCCGCAAGGTCTACGACCAGAACGGGAGCTTTTCCGAGCACCTGCTCAACGTCCCGCCCAACCGCCTGGCCGATCTGCTGCCCGGTCCGGATGGCAAGCCCCTGCCCTCGCTGGTGAACATGCTTCGGTTGCGGCGGCCCATCGTCATCGTGGACGAGGCGCACAACGCCCGCACCAACCTTTCCTTCTCCACGCTGGGCCAGGTGATGCCCTCCTGCATCATCGAGTTTACCGCTACCCCGGCACGAAAGACCAACCCCTCCAACGTGCTGCATACGGTTTCGGCGGCGGAACTGAATGCGGCGAACATGGTTAAGCTGCCTCTGCGGGTCATGACCCGCCACCCCAGCCAGCGCGACCTGCTCCTCGCCGATGCCGTCACGCTGCGCGGCGACCTGGAGGCCCGGGCGGTTGCCGAAGGGCAGGAAACCCGGGAGTATCTGCGCCCTATCCTCCTCATACAGGCAGAGCGGGTGGACGACTGCGAGCCTCTGCGCGAGCGGCTGGTTGCCGAATTCGGCCTAGACCGGGAATCGATCTGCATTTCCACCGGGAAACAAGGTGACCTGCCCAGCGGCCCCGAACTGCGTTCCCCCAAATGCCCGGTGCGTTTCGTCATTACCGTACAAAAGCTGCGAGAAGGGTGGGACTGCCCCTTCGCCTACGTACTGTGCAGCCTGCGGGAGACCCGGTCGGCCACGGCCATCGAGCAGATAGTCGGGCGCAT
>CBFGVE010000432.1:0-2901 GCA_965651915.1 uncultured bacterium | reverse complement strand
CCCCTCGGTGGGCATGGTGTGGAGCGAGCAGCGTCCGCAGCCGTCGGCGAGGGCGTCGCGGATGCCGGCCAGGCGCTGCTTCGCGGTGTACTCGGTAGTGGGGCCGGCGAACACGAAGCGGCGGTGGCCGAGCCCGAGAAGGTGCTCGGCCAGTTCGCGGGCGCCCGAGCGGCTGTCGGTGCCGAGATAGTGGAAGGGGAGTCGCGGGATGCGGCGGTCGAACAGCAGCACGGGGCGGTCTTCGGCGGCGAGGGCGCGCAGCATCGCCGGGTTTTCGCTGGAGCCGGGGATGAGCACGTAGGCGTCGGCCTGGCGCTCGATGAGGAACCGAATCTCTTCGCTGGAGTCCCGCCGGCCCGAGGGGCGGTGGCAGACTACCAGGTAGTAGCCCGCCTCCCGCAGGCCACGCTCCAGCTCCCCTAGCACGGCCGACCAGTAGCGCAGGGGCTCGTTGTCGCCGACCAGTCCAACCATCATCGTGCGCTGGAGCTTGAGCGCCCGGGCAGCGGGGTGGTGGCGGAACCCTAGGGCCTGCGCCTGCTCCAGCACCCGCTCGCGAGTCTCGGCCTGCACTCCCGGGTGTCCGTTGTACACCCGGCTTACCGTGCGGTAGCTCAGGCCGATGGCCCGGGCAAAGTCGCGCTGGGAAAGGCGCCCGGCGGTGTGAGTTGGCGATTTCTGTTGCATTGATGCTTATTTTCGCGCTTACTATGCGGTGTTGTCACACGAGTGACAAGCGCAAACATACCCCACAGGAGATACTGTCATGGCCGCTTCCAAAGCGCTTCCCGAGAATGCTTCCCACTACCGCTGGGCCTCCGGCTTTCCCAAGGTGGGCATCCGACCCACGATCGACGGCCGCCTGGGCGGGGTCCGCGAATCCCTCGAAGACCAGACCATGGGTCTCGCGCAGTCGGTCGCCGACCTGATTTCGAAGACGCTCTGCTACCCCAACGGCGAGCCGGTGGCCTGCGTGATCTCCGACACCTGCATCGGCGGCGCGGCTGAGGCCTCGGCCTGTGCCAACAAGTTCGCCCGCGAGAATGTGGGCCTTTCCCTCACCGTGACCCCGTGCTGGTGCTACGGTTCCGAGACCATGGACATGGATCCGCTCATGCCCAAGGCGGTCTGGGGCTACAACGGAACCGAGCGTCCCGGCGCGGTCTATCTCGCCGCCGTGCTGGCCGGGCACACCCAGAAGGGCATTCCCGCCTTCGGCATCTATGGCCGCGACGTGCAGGATGCCGGCGACAAGACCATTCCCGCCGATGTGCAGGAGAAGATCATCCGCTTCGCCCGCGCCGGTCTCGCGGTCGCGATCATGCGCGGCAAGTCCTACCTCGCCATGGGCGGGGTGAGCATGGGCATTGCCGGCTCGATTGTCGACCAGCCCTTCTTCGAGGACTACCTCGGCATGCGCGTCGAGTCGATCGACATGAGCGAGATCCGGGGCCGCATGGAGAAGGGGATCTACGATAAGGAAGAGTACGAGCGCGCCCTCGCCTGGGTGAAGAAGAACTGCAAGGAGGGCAAGGACTACAACGCGCCCAAGACCAAGCGCTCCCGCAAGCAGCTCGACGAGGAGTGGGAGAACTCGGTCAAAATGGCCCTCATTGCCCGGGACCTGATGGTGGGCAATCCCAAGCTCACCGCGATGGGCTATGCCGAGCAGGGCCATGGCCACAACGCGATCGCCAGCGGTTTCCAGGGGCAGCGCCAGTGGACCGACCACAACCCCAACGGCGACTTCCTCGAAGCCATCCTCACCAGCTCCTTCGACTGGAACGGCTTCCGCTCGCCCTACATCGTCGCCACCGAGAACGACTCCCTCAACGGCGCGACGATGCTGCTCAACTACCTGCTCACCAACTCCGCCCAGATCTTCGCCGATGTCCGCACCTACTGGAGCCCGGACGCGGTGAAGCGGGTCAGTGGCCACAAGCTCGCGGGCAAGGCGGCCGGCGGCATCCTCCACCTCATCAATTCCGGCCCCGCCGCTCTCGACGGCACCGGCCAGCAGAGCATCAAGGGCAAGCCCGCGATGAAGCCCTACTGGGAGATCAGCGAGAAGGAAGCCGCCGCGTGCCTCAAGTCGACCACCTGGCATCCCTCCATCACCGAGTACTTCCCCGGTGGCGGCTGGTCCACCCGCTACCTCACCAAGGGCGGTATGCCGGTGACCATGAGCCGCATCAACCTGGTCAAGGGCCTCGGCCCGGTGCTCCAGATTGCCGAGGGCTGGACGGTCGAGCTGCCGGCGAAGGTGCATGCCCTCCTCGACGACCGCACCAACCCCACCTGGCCCACCACCTGGTTCGCGCCGAACTGCACTGGCGAAGGCGCGTTCCGCGATGTGTACACGGTGATGGACAACTGGGGCGCCAACCACGGCTCGATCAACTACGGGCACACCGGGGCCGATCTCATCGCCCTGGCCGCGATGCTCCGCATCCCCGTGCACATGCACAACGTGCCGGCCGAGCGGATCTTCCGTCCCAAGGCCTGGGCCTCGTTCGGCACTGCCGACTCCGAGGGTGCCGATTTCCGCGCCTGCGCGAACTTCGGTCCGCTCTACGGCTAAGGTAGTCGCCGAGGTCTGATTCCTCACCCCCGCTCCCGGCTCCGGCCGGGGGCGGGGATTTTTTTGTCCAAAGCCCAAATTCGCGCGGGGCGGGGATGGTGGGGAGAGGCGTTGCTGAGAGGCGAATTTGGGATGGTGCGCTTCGCGCAGGGGAAGGTTGGGCGTTGGTTGGATGCGGTCCGTTGTCAGAATCATTCCGCTCCCCCGGGCAAGCCGGAGGAGCGGTTGGGCGCGGGCTAGACGCTGAACGCGGGGGAGCGGTTGGGCGTGGGCTACACACTGAATGCGGAGGAGGGGTTGATGTGGCTCGGCCGATTCCC
>CBFGVE010000431.1:0-2909 GCA_965651915.1 uncultured bacterium | reverse complement strand
GGGGGTTTTGGAAAGGGCGAACATGGCGAATTGAGCCCCACGCTAGCCCGGACGTGGCGCTCGGTCAATGGGAATTAAGACCTTTTTGTATCTTTTACGCCTCCCCTGAAATTCTTTTGTGTACCTTTAGGTCTTTTATTGCTTGACCCAGGCCGGATTTTTTCGGATGAGTTTGTCTACTATTCAACTTGGATAACCGTGGAAGCGGCCCGTCATGACCGAGTATCTGCCCCTTAGTTTCTATATGTTCCTTGGCGCCGCGATCGGCGGCGGGTCCATTCTGCTGGGCCTGTTCATCGGCTACCGCTCCCCGGAAACGTCGAAAAAGCGTGTGCCCTACGAGTGCGGTGCCGAGGCAATCGGCTCTGCCCGCATCCAGTTCAAGGTGGGCTACTACCTGTTCGCCCTGCTCTTTCTGGTCTTCGATATCGAATCGCTGTTTCTCTTCCCTTGCATGCGGATTTTCCAGGAGGTCGCCCACGGGGCGATCTCCCACATTTCCTACGAGGCCATGCTGCTTGAACTCGGGGTCTTCATCCTTGTTCTATTCATGGGCCTGATCTACGCCTGGCGAAAGGGAGCCCTGAGATGGGAATAAGCCCTCCCAGTGAGAACCTGATCCGCCAGATTCCCGGCGGTCAAGGACTTGTGCGCGCCCTGGATTTCGTCGTGAACTGGGCCCGAGCCAATTCCCTCTGGCCACTCACCTATGGCACCTCGTGCTGCGCGATCGAGATGATGGCCACCTCCATGCCCCGCTACGATATTTCGCGCTTTGGCAGCGAGGTTTTCCGGGCCACCCCTCGCCAGGCCGACCTGATCATTCTTGCCGGCACGATCGTCGACAAGATGGCCGAGCCCCTGATCACCCTTTACCAGCAGCTCCCCGGACCCAAGTACGTAATCGCCATGGGAAGCTGCACCATCTCCGGCGGCCCCTTCATCTACGATAACTACTCGGTGGTAAAAGGCGCCGACCGCCTCATCCCCGTGGACGTGTTCATTCCCGGCTGCCCCCCACGACCCGAAGCCCTCCTCCACGGCCTCCTCGAACTTCAGCAGAAAATACGCAAAGAAAGCATCCTCCATCCCTGGGATGGCCGCGACGCGATCAACACCGGGCCCAGATGCGACGACTTCGCGCGCGCCGAGGCGGCCTGGCTCGCCCTCGAACAGCAGCGCAGCGCCGAGCTGGAGGCCCGCCAGGCCCAGTTCCGCGCCGCCCACCCTGATTTCAAGCCCTCCAAATCGCCCCGCATCCCCAAGACGGCCTACCCGGAGACGGAGCGACCCGTCCGCCCCGCCCCCGGCCTCGATGCCGATACACTGGCTTCCAGCGTGGGGGCACACTTCCCCACCGCCCGCTGGGCAAGCCCGTGCAACCCCGCCGAACTGGTGCAGCATGGTGCCGACGGCATGGCCGAGTTCGAGGTGGACGTCGCCGACTACCCCGCCTTCGCCCAGTTCCTGCGCGACGAGCCCACGCTGCGGTTCAACGCGCTCATGGACCTCACCGCCATCGACTGGGAAAGCCACTACGAGCTGGTCGCCCTGCTGCGGGCCATCCCCGCCGGGCACAGCGCCCAAGTCCGCGTTCGCCTAGAGAAAACCCCGTCCGAGATGCCCGACAACTCCCAATTGGTTAGCACGGACGCTGTAGCCCCTTCGCTTACGTCCATATTCCCCGCCGCGAACTGGCCCGAGCGCGAAATATACGATCTCTTCGGCATCGCTTTCGAGGGCCATCCCGATCTGCGCCGCCTCTTCCTTCGGGACGATTTCCGGGGACATCCCCTCCGCAAGAACTTCGCCTATCCCGAGGGCATGCTCCGGAGGCCCTACTAGTGCTCGCCGAACACCAGATCCCCCCCGGCTTCTTCCGCGTCGCCGCCTCCGATGAGACCGAGGAGTATTTCCTCAACATCGGCCCCCAGCATCCCAGCACCCACGGCGTGCTGCGGCTAGTGCTGCGGCTCGACGGCGAGACCATCCGCGAAATCGTCTCCCATCTCGGCTATATCCACCGCGGGATCGAGAAGATGGGCGAGAACATGACCCTCCCCCAGTACATCCATCTGACCGACCGCCTCGACTATATGTGCAGCCACATGAACAACCTCGGCGTCTGCCTGGCCATCGAGAAGGCCCTCGGCATCGGCGTACCGGAGCGCGGCGAATACATCCGGGTGGTGGTGAACGAGCTGCAGCGCATTCAATCCCATCTGCTCTTCTGGGCGGCCTTCGGCGGCGACCTCGGCGCGGTCTCGGCCTTTCTCTACGGCTTCAAGGAGCGCGAGTACATCACCGACCTCTTCGACGAAATCTGCGGGGCGCGCCTGACCATGAACTACTTCCGGCCCGGCGGATGCAGCGCCGACATCCAGCCCGAGACCCTCGACCGCATCCGCGAGGTAGTCGCCCGGCTCAAGGTCCGTGTCGGCGAGCTGGACCGCCTGCTCACCGGCAACGTCATCGTCGAGCGGCGAACGCGGGGGGTGGGTGTCCTCTCCGCCGAAAGCGCCCTCGCCCACGGCTGCACGGGCCCCATGCTGCGCGCCTCGGGGGTGGGCTACGACCTGCGCCGCCACGCGCCCTACTCGGTCTACGACCGCTTCGCCTTCGACATCCCCACCGGTTCCCGCGGCGACTGCTATGATCGCTACCTCGTCCGCATGGAGGAGATGCGCCAGTCGCTGCGCATCCTCGACCAGGCCCTCGCCGACTTCCCCGACGGCCCACACCGCTCCAAGGAGCTGGCCGCCGTGAAGCTGCCCGAGGGCCGCTATCTCTCGGAGGTTGAAACCGCCAAGGGCGTCTTTGGCACCTTCATCGTCTGCACCAAAGGCGTGAAACCCTACCGCATCCACCAGAGGTCCCCCAGCCTAGCCACCCTCAGCGTCATCAACGAA
>CBFGVE010000430.1:0-2926 GCA_965651915.1 uncultured bacterium | reverse complement strand
GGCTGACGGAGAGGGTGGCGGAGCCGGGTGCGGGGAGAGGTGGCTGGGAGGGGCCAGTAGCCCGTCGAGGTGATGGAGCAGCTCGGACCAGTCGGCGAAACGGTCCTCGGGCCGCTTGGCAAGCATGCGGGCGAGGAGGTCGACGCAGGCGGTGGACAGGGAGGGATTGAGGTCGCGCGGGTCCTGGAGAAGGTCCGAGGTCTGGGCGTGGAGGATGTCGTCCACGCTGGCGCCGTCGAATGGGATGGCGGCGGTGACCATCTGGTAGAGGGAGGCGCCCAGGGAGTAGATGTCGGAGCGCTGATCGACGGCACCCTTGCCGGTGATGACCTCGGGGCTCATGTAGTTGGGGGTGCCTTCGAGGTAGTCGGCGCCCTGCTGCGAGGCGGCCTCGCTCAGGGCCATGGAGAGGCCGAGGTCGAGCAGCCGAGGCTCCCCGTTCGCGTCGAGGACGATATTCTCGGGCTTGATGTCGCGGTGGAGCACACGGTGCTCCTGCCAGGCGTACTGGAGGGCGCGGGCGATCTTGCGGGTGAGGACAAGCGCCTCGTGCTCGGGTATGGGGCCCTGGCGGGCGAGGCGCCGGAGCACGTTCTCGCCGCGGATGTAGGCCATGGCGAGGAAGTAGACGCCGTGATCTTCGCCGGCTTCGTAGGCGGTGATGATGTTGGAATGCTCCATGCGGGCCGACATACGGACCTCGTTCAGGAACTTCTGGACGAGCACGGGGTCGAGGGTGAGCTGGCGCGGAAGAATCTTGAGCGCGACCTCGCGGTCCATGGAGAGCTGGCGGGCGAGGTAGACTTCGCCCATGGCGCCCTTTCCGATGAGCGACTCGATGCGGAAGCCGCCGACGATGCAGTCAGGACCGATCTCGCGTTCGGGGATGTGGATGTCGCCGTCGCAGCGGGGGCAGGCCGCAACCTTCCCGGCGAGGCGGGCATCCACCTCGACCTTGTAGTCGCAGCTTGGGCATTGGACTAGATAGAGCATGGCGCTTCGGGGCTAGAGGCCTTGGCGGATGAACTCCAGGATTACCGGGCCGAGCAGAACGATGAAGACGGCGGGAAAGATAAACGCGACCAGGGGGAACAGCATCTTCACCGGGGCCTCGTTGGCGAGCTTCTCGGCCCGCTGGAAGCGGCGGCTGCGCATCTGGTCGGACTGGATGCGGAGAATGGCGCCGATGCTGACGCCCAGCTCGTCGGCCTGAACCAGGGCGTTGACCACGCTGTTGACGTCGGGCTGGTTCACCCGGGCGGCCATGCTGCGCAGGGCCTCGCGGCGGGTCTTGCCGAGCTGGACTTCGCGGAAGGTGCGGATGAGTTCCTCGCTGAGCGGGTCGAGCTTGCGGCGGTCGATGATACGCTGGATGGCGGTCATGAAGTCGAGGCCGGCCTCGACCGAGAGGGTGAGAAGGTCGAGCACGAAGGGCAGGCTGCGTTCGAGGCTTCGGTGGCGGGCCCGCAGCATGTCCCGGAGCCAGATGCCGGGGAAGGCGAAGAGCAGCAGCACGGTGATAAGGTGGAAGATCAGCTCGCGCTCGGCGAGCACCGAGCCGATGCGCCCGGGAAGCTGGCCCAGCAGGAAGTGGGTGACGATGACGAACACCGGGCCGAACACCACTGGGGTCAGCACCCGCAGGGCCATGAACTCCTGGGCCGAGATCAGCCCCTCGAAGCCGGAGGATACGATGGTGCGGGTCCACTTCATGCGGGCCGGTTCGAAGCGGGGCCGGCTGAAGTAGGCGCGGAGGTTGGGGGTGAGCGGCAGCAGCAGGCGGAAGAGCACGGGGATGCGCCGCTCCTGCCGCCGGCCGTCGGCCAGAGTGACGTAGCGGATCTCGGCGGTTGCCCGGGCGCAGTACCAGGCGACGCCCAGCGCGCAGAGCCCCCAGAGCGAGGAGAGTAGCGGATCCCAGAAGTTCATGGATGGAACCTAGACATCGATGGTCACGATTTTCTTGATGACGAAAGCCCCGAGCGCCTCGAAGATGAGGACGAGTACCAGCAAGGCGATGCCCACGCCGGAGGTGGCGAAGCTCTTCATCATATCCGGGTCGATAGCAAGCATGGCGAAGAACAGGGCGAGAGGAATGGAGCCGACCACGATCGCCTGCATGCGGCCCATCGAGGTGAGCGACTGGATGCGGCCCTGGATGCGGATGCGTTCGCGGATGGTCGAGGAGATCTGGTCGAACACCTCAGTGAGGTTGCCGCCGGTGATACGGGCGGTTTCGATGGCGCGGATCATCAGGGTGAGATCCTCGCTGCCCACGCGGTCCTCCATACGGCGCAGGGCGTCCTCAAAGCGCACGCCCACCCGGGTTTCCTGGAGGAAGAGGCTGAATTCCTGGGCGATGGGCACCTGGCCCTCCTTCACGATGGACTCCAGGGCCTGGCTGATGCTGAAGCCCGCGCGCAGCGAGTTGCTCATCGCGGTGAGAGCGTCGACGAGCTGGAGATTGAACTTCTCGAGCCGGCGGGCGCGCAGTACCCGGTACATCATACGCGGGGCGTTGAGCGCGATGGAGCCGCCGATGAGCCCGGTGATCGAGCCGAGGAGGAGGCCGGGTCCGGTCGAGGGGTCGCCAAACAGAAGGAAGAAGAGAATGAAGATGGTGACTGCGAGTACCCGGGCGATGTCGGCGATGCGCCGGGCGGGAATGAAGAGAAAGAGGTCCTCGAACTGCCGGGCGGTGCTCTCGGCATACTCCTTGGCATAGCTGTCGGCCCCCTCGCGCAGAGCGCGGAGCAGCGTATAGGCGAGCCCGGCGAAGCAGAGGCCGAACAGCAGGGGCACTATGAATAGGCCGTGACTAGCGAGCAGGGTGGGCATGGCGGGGGGAGAACATGTTGGGGCTGAGCTTGATGTTGCGGGTGCGCATCTCGTCCATGAAGGTGGGCACCGAGCCGGTGGCATCGAT
>CBFGVE010000429.1:0-2955 GCA_965651915.1 uncultured bacterium | reverse complement strand
CTCCTCATACAGCGCCTGGCAACCCACCAGCCATATCTTAAGTTTTTCCTCTGACAGTCCTCTTCATGACCAAACCCTCCCCTAAAAAACAGGAGACAGTATGATCGTTGCAGATCTGAACGCGATTGAAGGCCGGCGCTATCCGGCCCGGCGGCGCACCCAAAACCTGGTGGGTGGCGTTTCCCCAGTGCAGGCCACCAACTTCGCCATGGGCATGGTCACGCTCGACCCCAACGGCGGTCAGGTGCCGTGGCACAATCAGGAGCAGGAGGAAGTGTATTTCGTAGTCGAGGGCACGGGGGAAATGTGCCTGGGCAAGGAGCGGCGCGAGCTGCGTACCGGACAGGCGGTCTACATCCCCTCTGGCGTGTTCCACCAGCTCACCAACACCGGCAGCACCCCCATGCGCATGATCTACTGCTATGGCCCTGCAGGCGACGTCGCCCACTGGCGGCAGGAACTTGCGGGTACGCTGCCCAAGGCGGGGATCGACACCCCTCCCCTGCCCGAAGGCGCCCAGCCCCAGTGCACCGACCTTCCCGAAGGCGGCCCCATCCACATCTAACAATGAGAAACAATCCGGGTCATTCTTAACCAGTAATCACAAGGAGCACTCACCATGAGCACTGAAATCCGCAGAGTTGGCATCATTATGAACGGCGTCACCGGACGCATGGGAACAAACCAGCACTTCATCCGCTCGATCATCGGCATCGTCAAACAAGGCGGCATCAAGGTCACAAACGACCTAATCCTCATGCCCGAGCCTATCCTCACTGGCCGCAGCGAATATAAGCTGCAGCAGCTCGCCCAGCGATTCGCCGCCGAGACTGGGCTGCCCCCTTGCAAGATCAGCACCGACCTCCAGGGCGTACTGGACGGCAAGTACGGAGACTTTGAGATCTTCTTCGACGCCTCGGGCACCCTCCAGCGTGCCGGATTCATCGAGATGGCGGTGAAGGCGGGCAAGGCGATCTACTGCGAGAAACCCACCGCCGTCACCACCGCCGAGGCCGTCCGGCTCGCCAAGCTTGTCGCCGATGCCGGACTCAAGAACGGCGTGGTGCAGGACAAGCTCTGGCTGCCCGGCATCCGCAAGCTCCGCATGCTTCAGGAGCTTGGCTTCTTCGGCGAGATCCTTTCCGTCCGTGGAGAATTCGGCTACTGGGTGTTCACCGGCATGGACTACGACCAGCCTGCGCAGCGACCGAGCTGGAACTACCGCAGCGAGGACGGCGGCGGCATCATCATCGACATGTTCTGCCACTGGCAGTACCTCATCGAGAACACCTTCGCCCCGGTGAAAAGCCTCGTGGCCTATGGAGCTACCGATATCGCGGAGCGCCGCGCCGAGGACGGCAAGCCCTACGCCTGTACCGCCGACGACTCCGCCTATGCGATGTTCCTCCTGGAAAACGGCGTCATGGCCCAGTTCAATTCGTCCTGGTGCACCCGAGTGCGCCGCGACGACCTGCTGACGATCCAGGTGGACGGCACAAAGGGCTCGGCCGTAGCAGGGCTACGCGAGGTGGTTGTGCAGAGCGCCGCCAACACGCCCAAGCCGGTGTGGAATCCCGACATTGCCCAGCCGATCAACTTCTACGAAGGCTGGACCCAGGTCCCCAACAACATTGAGTACGACAACGCATTCAAAGTGCAGTGGGAAATGTTCATCCGCCATGTCGCGCTGGACGAGCCCTGGAAATACAGCCTGATGGAAGGCGCCCGTGGCGTCCAGCTTGCCGAACTCGGTCTCAAATCCTGGAAGAACCGCGCCTGGGTGGACGTGGAGAAATTCTAAGCCTCATGCCGCTCCGCGAGGCGCGCACCGCCCGCGGAGCGGGCCCTACCAGCACTATTCAAGGAACTTTCAGAACATGACCGCTACCCCCCCCTCCCTCCTCCGTCCCGTAGCCCTTGTCACCGGGGGCGCCCGGGGAATAGGCCTTGGCATCTCCCGCTGCCTTGGCGAAGCAGGATTCGATCTCGTTGTATGCGGCACCCGCGACGCAGTCGCCGCTCAAGAGCCTGTTTCCTCCTTGGAGGCAACCGGGGCTTCCGTGCTGTACGTTAAGGCCGACGTATCTTCCACCGCCGACCGCGAGAACCTCATCACCGCCGCTCGAGAGCGGTTCGGACGGCTCAACGTGCTCGTCAACAACGCCGGAGTTGCTCCTCTCGAACGACGAGACCTCCTGGACGCCACCGAGGAAAGCTTCGAGCGCGTGCTGCGCATCAATCTTCAAGGTCCGTATTTCTTGACTCAGGCGACGGCCCGCTGGATGGTTGAGCAGAAGCAGGCGGACAAGCATTTCAGGGGCTGCATCATCAACGTATCCTCCATTTCGGCTACCGTTGCCTCGATCAACCGCGGCGAATACTGCGTGTCCAAGGCGGGAGTGAGCATGGCGACCCAGCTCTGGGCCACCCGTCTTGCGGAACACGACCTGCCAGTGTACGAAATTCGCCCCGGCATCACCGCGACCGACATGACTTCGGGGGTCAAGGAGAAGTACGACAAGCTTATTGCCGAAGGGCTCGTTCCCCAGCGCCGCTGGGGGGAGCCGGAAGACACAGGCCGCGCTGTGGTCATTCTGGCCCAGGGCGCCCTGCCCTACTCCACGGGCCAGGTGCTCATGCTGGACGGCGGACTCACCATCCCCCGGTTATAGGAACATCTGGCAGACGTGCTGCCTGGCGATTATCCCGTGACCTGACATACGTAGTTCGCACCCGAACCGCCGCATTCGCGGCCTCTCCCTCGGCATTCCCATGCCTCGGTAGTCGAACACGTTCTCATCTTGTCGCCCATGAACAAAAAACCCGTGAGCTTCACAGGAAACTCACGGGTTGGAAACTGGTCGGGGCGACAAGATTGCTGCGGGGCTCTCCCGAGCCCCTTGGCCCTTCGGGCGCCGCATTCGCGGCCTCTCCCTCGGCATCCCCATGCCTCGG
>CBFGVE010000428.1:0-2955 GCA_965651915.1 uncultured bacterium | reverse complement strand
AACACCACCGGATACTCGAGTCCCTTGGCGTGGTGGATGGTGCTCAGTCGCACCGCCTCGCCCTCGAAGGAAGCGGCCTCCATCTCGTTTTCGGCGTCGAGATTGGTGAGCAGGGCGATTTCGGAAAGCATGGCCTGCGTATCCTGGAAGCGGGTGCTGAAGATGCCGAACTCCTGCACGTCCTCCAACCGGCGCTCGGCGTTGTCGAAAGTCTCGATGGCGAAGTTCTTGTAGAAGGTCTCGGCGAAGCGGTGGATGATTTCGCTGGGATCGCGCAGGAGCTGCTCGTCGTGGACGGCGGCGAGGAGTTCGTCGACCTGCTTCCAGGCGCCGCGGGCAAGCGAGGGCAGCGCGGCGAGGAGCTGCTGGCGGGCGAGCGGAACGGCGCTGTCGAAGCGGCGGCCGATCTTCTCCCAGATCTTGGCGGCGGTTTTCGCGCCGGTGCGGGGCAGCAGGCCGAGCAGCCGCTGAAAGGCCAGCTCGTCGGAGGGAGACACCAGTATGCGCAGCAGGCTGGCGACGTCCTTGATGTGGGCCTGCTCGAAGAAGCGGACGCCGGAAGTGATGCTGTAGGGGATGCGCTCGCGGGCGAGTTCGAGCTGAAGCTCCATGGCGTGGAAATGGCCCCGGTAGAGCACGATCATGTCGCCGGGTTTTACGCCCTGGCGCCGCAGCGCCCGGATGCGGTCGATTACGAAACGGGCCTGCTGCTGGCCGTCGCGCAGCTCGGCGAGAACCGGGCGGCGGTGGCGGGGCCGGGTCGAGCGCAGGGTCTTCTGGAACTGCTCGGGGTTGCCGGCAATGCAGGCGTTGGCGACGTCGAGCACCTCGGGAACGCTGCGGTAGTTGGTTTCAAGCTTGTAGACCTGGGCGTCGGGATAGCGGTCGGGGAAGGAGAGGATGTTGCGGAAGTCGGCCCCGCGCCAGGAGTAGATGCTCTGGAAGTCGTCGCCGACGACGAGAAGGTTGCGGTGGCGGGCGGCGATGAGATCGACCCACTCGGCCTGGATGGTGTTGGTGTCCTGGTATTCATCGACCAGGGTGTAACGGAAGCGCTCCTGGTAGCGTTCCAACACGTCGGGATGCTCGCGGAAGAGCTGAAGGCCGTTGACCAGCAGGTCGTCAAAGTCCATCCCGCCAAGCTCGCGTTTGCGGGCGTGGTAGCGGGTGAATACGCGCACGACGTCTTCAACCTCGACCGGGGTATCCTGGAAGCGCAGCCGGGCGAGGTCGGCGACCTCGGAGTCGCGCCCCACCGCGAGACTGTTGAGGCTTAGGAGCACGTCGGGCTTGGGAAATTCCTTGTTCTTGAGTCCCAGCTCGTCGATGCAGTTTCGCATGACGGTGCGGGCGTCGTCCTGGTCGAAGATGGTGAAATCGAGCCCGTAGCCCAGCAGGTGGGCGTGGCGGCGCAGCATGCGGTTGGCCATGTGGTGGAAGGTGCCGCCCCAGAGACCGCCTACCGAGTGCTCGGCGAGCTGGCGGGCTCGGTCGAGCATCTCCTGCGCGGCGCGGTTGGTGAAGGTGAGCAGCAGGATGCGGTCGGGATCCACGCCCTGTTCGGCCAGCCAGGCGACCCGGAAGGTGAGGGTGCGGGTTTTGCCGGTGCCGGCGGCGGCGAGGACCAGAACGGGGCCGTCGCCGGCGGTCACGGCGGCGTACTGCTCGGAGTTAAGGAGGGCTTTGAAATCGATGGAGGATTCGGCATTCATGCGGAGTGGTGTAGCAGGCGGGACCGGGTTTGTCCCGCTCTTTGTGCCCGCGAAGCGGCCCAGCGCGCCCGTTTACGGGCTCGCTGGCGCGGCGGCAGTGCCGAGAACGATATCCTGGAGGGTCTGGCCGGTCAGGGCGTCGTCGATGCGCCCGCCGGCCGTGGCGAGGGCGGCCTCGATCGGGGCCTCGAGGCGGAACACGCCCAGGCGCTCGGGCTGGACGCCGTCGCGGTACATGGCGTCGAGCACCGCCTTGACGGTGATCTCGGCGGGCACCCGGCAGAGCACATAGCCGTCGGCCGGCTCGCTCGTCCGCACCAGCATGCCGGTGCGGACAAGGACGTCGATAACCCGGTTCAGGAGGCGTATGGATACGGGATGGCGACGGGTGTATTCGGCCGGATCGAAGCGGCTGCCACCTTCGAGCATGGCCCGGGCCGCCTCGCACATGATGGCGAGGCCCAGCTTGAGACGGGTCTCCATACTCGCCTGGGCCGCCGCGCTCTCCTTCTCGAAAGTCGTGGTGTTCTGGAAGGCGAACGCGACCTCCACGCCGATGAGGATGATGACCCAGCAGACGTAGAGCCAGAGCAGGAAGATGGGAATGGCGGCGAAGGCACCGAAGATCACGTCCTTGGAGAACACCCCGACCTGGGCCGCGACGAAGATGCGGTGCCAGCCGATCAGCATCGCCGCCCCGATCATGCCGCCGAACAGCGTGGGAAGCACCTTCACCCGGGTGTTGGGCATGAAGTTATAAAGAATGCCGAGGGCAAGGGAGGTGAACAGCCAGGGGGCGAGCTTGAGCATGAGCGGCTTGGACATGTCGCCCAGGATGCCAAGGTGGGCGAAAAGGGGGTCGATCGATGTGGTGGCACCGGCAATGAGCAGCACGGTGACTACGATCAGGGTGCTGAGATAGTCGGTTATCTTGCGGAACAGCGGACGGGTGCCAGTGATGCCCCAGACGCGGTTGAACGACGACTCGATGCTGCCGAGCACCTTGATCACCGTAAAAATCCATAGCAGCATGGCGAGGCCGCCGAGGGCCGCGTAGTTGGCGCCCATGACGATGGAGAGCACCTGGTCGGTGAAATCCTGGAACTGGGCGGGGGCGTCGGCTACCGCCGTGGCGTACCACTCCATCACCTTCGCCTCCATCTGCTCGCCTCCCATCCCCTTGCCCACCGAAAGCACGAAGGCGAGGAAGCGCGTCCAGCCGATGTCGATGCCGGCATAGATG
>CBFGVE010000427.1:0-2980 GCA_965651915.1 uncultured bacterium | reverse complement strand
TCGCCTACCCGCCCGCCGAGAACGTCCACGCGCGCAACATCCTCGACGTGACCGTTCTGCCCGCCCGCGTGCCGGAGGAATCGGCGCGCAAGGCCATCGAGATCGCCCGCAAGGTGGGGGATGGGCTGGGCATGGTCGGCGCCTATTGCGTGGAGCTGTTCCTGCTCCCGAACGGCGAGGTGTGGTTCAACGAAATCGCTCCCCGTCCCCACAACTCCGGCCACGCGACGATCGAAGCCTGCCTGTGTTCCCAGTTCGAGCAGCAGGTCCGCGCCCTGTGCGGCCTGCCGCTGGGTTCGACTTCATTGCTCCGTCCCGCGGCGATGGTGAACCTGGTGGGCGACGGCAACGGTGATCGGTTGCATGGGGTGGAGAAATTGTTGGGGGAACCTGACGTGGCCTTGCACCTGTACGGGAAATCGCAGGCGCCCAAGGGCCGCAAGATGGGGCACTTCACGGTGCTGGGCGGCTCGGGCACGAGCGCCGAGGCGAGGGCGAGGGAGTTGCGAAAGCTTTTGAGCTGGGGGGAATGACGGGGGGATTCTTCGGAATCCCATCGTCGATGGGGATTCTTTGGGATCCGTTCTTTGGAGATTCGAGGATTCTTCGAAATCGATTCTTCGAAGGTTCGGGGAATGCAATCAGGAAAACCTCCAAAACAGGAGGAAATTGTGTTAGAGCTATCACGGGGATATCGAGAAGCGCGAAAGTTCGCCATTTTTTTTGGGTTTCTCAGCCTAGGTTGGGCTGCCGCATTATTTGAATTTGAGAATTTCAATCTGGAGATCTTAGGAGCCTCAATCGCCGCGCGCTCGATCTCGACTATTCTTGGAATCGCCCTCACCTATTTCTTTTTTCGATCCCTGCAGGAATATGTAATGCAGACAGAGCGAGTTCGACAATGGAAATCTGCACGCTTTGACTTCAAGATAAGCTTCCATTTGTTTAGGATGTCAGCCTTAGCCTTGTCCGCCACGACTTTTTATCGATCCGTAGAGAGCGTGCTTTATGTGATTGCAGCGGTTTTTGCTCTGTATTCCCTATATCTCATAATGACAGTGTTAGGAATGCTTTGCTTAACTCCTCTTATTATGAGGATCCGAAAACATACGCATGGTTACTCTCCCGTTCCGATGATCAAAGAAGCCGAAGGTTGGGCTCATTATTTGAGCATCGGGTTTGGAGTTGGAGCCCTAATTCTAGCCAGTTTATTGCTTTCCTGCTATTGGACGACCCACGGGTTATGGGTACCACCAGCCTCAGCATGGGAAATATTTGCCTTTATCGGAGCCTTGTCGCTAGTATTCATCAGCTATACCTATAATGATCAGATTTATCTAAAAATCTTCCTGTGGCCATATAAAGTCAATAAAAATAAGGATGGATCCGAAACCATCTTTTACTCGGACGGCAGTTCCTTATCCTACCGCCGCATAAAGAAATAATTTCGAGGGGCTCCTTGGGTTATCATTCCAGTACCGCTCGGCAAGGTGGCGGTGGGGAATGGAAATCCAGTCAAATGGAAACGCACGCGCATGGCTCATAAAATTCTCGCCGCGACTGCGCTGGCCTGCACGCTCTCCGCCTGCCTGCTCGACGACGTCCCGCCGAAAACCCGGATGGGATCTTGGGTTGAACGGCAATCGGGCACCACATCAAGCCTCTTCGACGTGATCTGGACCGGGACGCGGTTCGTCGCTGTGGGCATGAACGGAACCATCCTGACCTCCCCGGACGGGGTTTCGTGGACGGCGCAAAGCTTCGGCATTTCCCACAGCATCGCGACGGTGGCGCAATCCGGAAACGGCGGTTTGATCGCCGTGAAGTCGGACGGGACGATCCTCGCCTCGCCCGATGGGCTCGAATGGACCGAGAACCCCGGAGACTCCACGCTGGGCAACCTCCGGTCCATCGTCTGGTTGCCGGCTTCGGGCGGCTCCCAAGGCAGGTTCGTGGCAGTGGGATTGCAAGGCTCCATCTGGACCTCGCCGGACGGGTTGACGTGGACGCCGCGGGTCTCCGGAACCACCCAAAGCCTGTTTTCGGTCGCATGGTCGGGCTCCCTGCTTGTTGCCGTGGGCGGGGGAGAGGACGGCGTGCTGATGACGTCTCCCGATGGAGTGGCGTGGAGCAAAGTCGGCTCCGGCCTTCCGGGCTACCTGCGGCACGTGGTGTGGACGGGTTCCGGATTCGTGGTGGCGGGAGGCGATGTCGTGGACGGGCACCGGGTTCTCCTGAAATCCGCCGACGGAACGACATGGTGGGTTCAGCCCGTCAAGGCCTTCCGGAAGCTGACGTTCATGGCGCTCCGGAAATCGGGCGACGGGCTGCTCGCGATGGGATTCGATCCCGAGGCCGGCTCCAGCATCCTGTCCTCCGTGGACGGGGAGGCCTGGAAGGCGGAAGTGTCGCGATACCTCGGCGTCTTCTACGCGGCGGCTTCAAACGGAGAGCGACGCGTGGTGGTGGGGCAGAGCGGGGTGATCCTGACCTCGGACTGAGTTTTCGCTTTCTCCCGAACCCGAACTCTCCGAAAGAAAAGTCCCCGAAGAATCCCGAACTCCCTTCGCCTACAACGCCTTGACCGCTCTCCTTGTCGCCTCCGCCACCCGCCCGAGCACCCCATCGTCATGGGCGATCGAGAGGAACCCCGCCTCGAACTGCGACGGCGCAAGGTAGAGCCCCTCCTTCAGGCAGGCCTGGAAGAATTTTCCATAAAGCGCCGTATCGCAAGCTGTTGCCGATTCGTAGTCCTGCACCGGATTCCCGGAGAAGAACACCGTCAGCATCGAGCCTACCCGGTTGATTTGCACGGGGATGGGCGAGCCCGCGAAGGCCGCGCGGAGGTCGCTTTCCCACCGCTCCGAGAGCTTCTCCAACTTGTCGTAGAAGCCCGCCTTGGAGACCTCGGCCAAGGTTGCGAGACCCGCCGCCACCGCCAGCGGATTGCCCGAGAGCGTCCCCGCCTGATACACCGGCC
>CBFGVE010000426.1:0-2987 GCA_965651915.1 uncultured bacterium | reverse complement strand
CTAAAACGGAATCAGGAAAAGCCAGGAAAGGGAGGGATTAGATGCGTTTGCCCTGCCACACACGATCAGGACGATGCAGGGAATTCCCGCCTTGGCCTGATTCTACACCACATCGCTGCGGCCCTGGAGGGCCCGGGCCAGGGTGACGGAGTCGGAGTAGGCGATGCCGCTGCCGGCGGGCAGGCCGTAGGCCAGCCGGGTCACCTTGACGTCGCTACCGCGCATGGCATCGCGCAAATAGGCCGCAGTGGCGTCGCTCTCCACGTCGGAGTTCAAGGCCAGCACCACCTCGCGTATTCCGCCCGCTTTCACCCGCCGCAGCAGGCTCTCGACCCGGAGCTGGGGGATCCCCTCGCCCTTCATCGGCGAGAGCTTGCCCATGAGCGCGTGGTAGCGTCCGCGATAGCCGCCGGATTTCTCCAGGGTATCGATGTCGCCTGGCTCCTCGACCACGCACAGCAGACCATCGTCGCGACGCGGATCCGTGCAGAGCCGGCAGGGATTCTGCTCGCGAAGCGTCACCGCCCCGCAGCGCTCGCAGAGGCATACGGTACGGACGACGGTCTCCAGCGATTGGATCAGCTCGGGCAGCAGCTTCTCGGCGTCGCGCACCAGCCCAAGGGCCATTCGCTCCGCCGAGCGGCGCCCTACGCCGGGCAGGCGCGCGAGCTGCTTTCCAAGCCGGTCCAGTGGTTCAAGCAGGGGCATAGGCGCTTCTTAGAAAGGAAGATTCATTCCCGGGGGCAGGCTCAGGCCTTTCGTCAACTTGCCCATCTCCTCGGCGGCCATTTCCTGGGCAGCCTTGAGCGCGCCATCGACGGCTGCGGTCACCAGGTCCTCGAGCATCTCGACATCATCGGGATCGACTACCTTGGGATCGATGCGGATCGACGCAATCGACTGGTTGCCGCGGGCGGTTGCCGTTACCATGCCACCGCCGCTGGAAAACTCCACCGTCTTCTCGGCAAGCTCAGCCTGCATGCGGGCCATGTTTTTCTGCATGTCCGCCGCCTGCTTCATCATCTTCATCATATTAACCATTGGGTCGTCTCCTAGGGTTTGAGGGTGAAAATCTACTCGCGAATCTCTTCGATATCGCCGTTGAACACTTCCAGCGCCTGGCGCACGATGGGCTCGGCAAGCCAGTCCTCGCGCGTCCGCTTGCCTTCGCGCACCGCGCGGATTTCCGACTCTGGCCGTGCCTGCGCGCTCGCTCCGCCTTCGCCAGCGCCAGCCACGTACTTGATATCGCCGGGCAGGGTGTCCGACGCATCGAGTACCGCAAACGAAACTGCGACCTCGCGGCGCAACACCTCGCCAAGCACCTTCTGCACGATCCGGTGAACGCGGGCATTGTTCATGCGCGTCATGTTGTCCGAGAATTCGGGGTCGAAGCCGATGACTACGCGGTCCTCCAGAACCTCCTTCGGCTTCGCGTCGATCAGCGCATTGCGGATCGGGGGCGAAACGTGGCCTAGCCGTTCGAGGATGCTCCGCCAAGACTGCCAGAGGAGGGAGCGCTCGTGCTCGGCCGAAGCCGCCGGCGGGGCGGGTGCGCGGGCGGCGGGGGAGGTCGGGGATGCCGACGTGGCAGGCGCCGAAGACACCGGACGAGGGGGGTGGGAAGCACTCGGTTCCGGAGCTGAGTCGGTATGCGGGGCGGCTACGCTGGCGGGTTCAGCCGTTTTTTTTTCCGTGGAGCCCGGAGAAGGCGTCCATCCACCTTCGGCCAAGGCGCTTTTCAGCTCGTTGATCTTGCGCAGGATCTGGTCGATAGAGGCGACCGAAGCCACCCTGGCGGCGCGAAGCAGAGCGGTTTCCATGAGGGTGCGTTTCGAGATCGCGTAGCGCAGGCGACCCTCGGTTTCGGTAAGAATCTGCACGATCTGCAGCAGCCTGCCCGCGTCGGCCTGATCGACCTGGGCCTTCAGGGACTGCAACTGAACCTCGGTCACATTGTCGAGCGCGCTCCCGTCGCGGGTATAGACGAGTACCAGCAGGTTGCGGATGTATTCGATCAGTTCGAGCATAAGACGCTGCATGTCCTTGCCCGAGGCGTCCAGCTCGGCAATCACGCGGATCACCGCCGGCATGTCGCCCTGCAGCACCGCCACCGCCAGCTCCTGGATCTTCTGCCAGGATACAAGACCGAACACCGACAGCACATCTGCCTCGGTGACCTTGCGGCCCTGGAAGGAAATAATCTGGTCGAGCGCCGACTGCGCATCGCGCATGCCCCCATCGGCGCCGCGGGCAATAGCGAGAAGGGCAGGCGGGTCGATGTCCACGCCCTCCTTCTCCGCGATAAGCTGCAACCGCTCGACCATTTCGCCTATGGCGATCTTGCGCAGGTCGAATCGCTGGCAGCGGGAGAGAATCGTGGCAGGAATCTTCTGCGCCTCGGTGGTCGCGAACATAAACTTCACATGCTTCGGAGGCTCCTCCAGCGTCTTGAGCAGGGCGTTGAAGGCCGAGTTGCTCAGCATGTGGACTTCGTCGATGATGTAGATCTTGAAGCGGCAGCGGGCGGGCGAATACTGGACGTTCTGGCGAAGCTCCCGCACCTGGTCGACGGAGTTGTTGCTCGCGCCGTCGATCTCCAGAACGTCCATGCAGTTGCCCGCCATGATCTCGCGGCAGTTGTCGCACTGGTCGCAAGGCGTGATGGTGGGTCCGCGCTCGCAGTTGAGCGCCTTGGAAATGATGCGGGCGGTAGTGGTCTTGCCCGTGCCCCGCGGCCCCACGAAGAGGTAGGCGTGGGCGAGACGTCCGCTCTCGATCGCATTGCTGAGCGTCCGGACCACGTGCTGCTGCCCCACCACGTCGGCAAACTGCTGGGGACGCCATTTCCGGGCTATGACTTCGTAGGTCGGGTTCACAAGGCTGATGGGCTGGGTCGTTGTCGTGTAGGATCAGAAAGAATGGCCGTGCACCCGGAGTCGTCCGGGGCGAACCTCCTCCGCGTAGGGATCCAACTCTGGCCAGGT
>CBFGVE010000425.1:0-2993 GCA_965651915.1 uncultured bacterium | reverse complement strand
CTGCCGATCTCCGGCGCTACGAGGACCGCCACCTCGTCGAAGGGGAGCGGCGAAGCGACACCACCTACGACCCCAAATACGAAATGGACCGCGAACTCGACCGCGGCGCGGTTCACTAGCCGAAAACTTTCACTTTCCTTTGCCAAAAAAACGTTTTACCCTGCGGCGCATGAATATTCTTGGATTCGATATCGGGGGCACGAAGGTGTCCATCGTCGTTGGCAACGAGTCGGGAGAGATCCTCCACAAGCGCCGGGTCGAGTCGAAGACCCTTGGCGGCCCCAAGGAGGGGATGCGCCTGATCATGGACGAAGCCCGCGCCATGCTGGCCGAGGCCGACGTGCACCTGCTCGACATTGCCGGCATCGGCGTTTCGGCGCCGGGACCGGTCGATGCGAAAAACGGCCTGCTGCACTCCCTGACCAACCTGAGCGGATGGGACAAGCTCCCGATCGCCCAGATCTTGGCCGACGAGTTCGGGCGGCCGGCCTTCGTGAACAACGACGCCAACGCCTGCGCGATGGCCGAGTGGCTCTTCGGCCCCCACAAGGGCAAGGACCCGCTGATCTACATGACCGCCAGCTCGGGCATGGGGGCGGGGATCATCGCCAATGGCCGCGTTATCCAGGGCGCAAGCGACACGGCCGGCGAAATCGGCTACTTCGTGCTCCAGCGCAACGGGCTCCATTGGCGCACCGGCATCAACGGCGCCTTCGAGGCCTACTGCGGCGGCCTCAGCCTCGCCCAGACCCTCCGCCAGCGTATCGAGGCCGAGGGCATCCAGACCAGCATCCTCAAGCACGCCGGCGGCGATGCCAAGGCGATCGACGTACGGGCCTTCCGCGAGGCGGTCCGCGAGGGCGATCCCTTCGCCGTCGAGCAGTGGAACGAGTTCGTCGAGTACCTCGCGCAGGGCATCGGCATCATGCTCCAGACGATCAACCCCCGGGTCATCATCCTCGGCACCATCGCCATCCACTCCGGCCCACTGCTGATGGATCCGCTGCGGGCCGCCCTTCCCCGCTATGCCTGGCCCCAGCCCATCGCCGCTGCCGAGATCGTGCCCAGCACCCTCGAAGGCCGCATCGGCGACCTCAGCGCTATCGCCAGCGCCCTGGTCAGTCTGGGCTAGGCGCACGGGTGTCGGGGAGGACACTTAATCGCATACTCTTAAACGCCTACCCCTCAACCTGCATCCTACATCCGGAAGTCCGTCTTCTAGGCTGCCGTGAATGCTAGTCTATTAAGCGTAAGCGGTTAAGTGTAGCGAGTAAGTGCTCATTCTGTCACCTCACCGCCCCTTGCGCCTCTCCAGGACGGCCAGCCGCTGCGCGCTCAGGCGCTCGACGATCCCGGGATGGTCGGCCGCCACATTCACGCTCTCGCCCGGATCAGATGCGTGATCGAACAGGCTGTGATCGCCAACGAGCCGGTACCTATCCGTACGAATCGTGGTCTCGCCCTCCCAGAAGCCCAGGGTCTCGGCGCGGACACCCGCCGAAGGATCCTCCAGCAGTGCGGCGAAGGACGCGCCATCCAGATGGTCCGGCATGGGGAGGCCGACGAGCTCCACGAGCGTTGGATAGATATCGATGCTGGAGGTCAGTGCGCCGGAGGCTACGCCCGGCTGCTTCAGCCCCGGGCTCCGCACGATGAAAGCGCTGCGCAGGGCGTGCTCGTGGAGCGTGTGCTTGCCCCAGTATCCGCGCTCCCCCAGATGATAGCCGTGGTCGCCCCAGAGCACCACGATGGTGTTTTCTCGCAGCCCTAGCGTGTCCACCGCAGCCAGCACCTTGCCCACTTGCGCGTCGGCATAGCTGGTGGCCGCATAGTAGCCATGGCGCAAAGTCCGGGCGTAGTCCGGGTCCTCGGGCAGAGACGCCTCGTGGGTATAGGACGAAAACTCGCCGGCGGTACGCTGGATCGGATCCACGTCTCCGATGCCGATCGCCTCCCGGTCGTAGAGATCCCAGTACGATTTCGGCGCGGTGAAAGGAAGGTGCGGCTTGTAGAAACCCACGAACAGCATGAAGGGCTGGTCATTCCCGGCGAGGGAGGTCAACTGGTCGATCGCCGTCTCCGCGATCAGGGCGTCCGGATAGCCATCGTCCCCGACATCGGCCTGCTCGAGGGCCGGACGAAAATCCCGGCGGCGGGTATCGCCCCCGTCATACCCGAAGAAGGCCGCCCAGGGGGTTTTCCATTTGCCGCCCGGCGTGGTCAATAGGTCCCAGGCCCCCGGCACCTCCGCATCGTCCCCCAGGCGGTGGTAGGCAGGTCCATCCTGGCGATACCGATACCCGTCCGCGCTGTGGCTTACCTTGCCGATCTGCACGGTGCGGTAGCCGTGGGTCCGGAACCACTCCGGCAGCGACACCGGGGCGTGGCCGCTCTCGTAGAGCTTGAAGGCGTTATTGCCCATGCTGAGTTCCTGCTTGGGAAGCTGCCCGGTGAGCAGGGCATAGCGCGACGCCCCGCAGGTCGGAACGGCCACGTAGTGCCGGCTGAACAGACGCCCCTCCGCCGCAAGCCGGTCCATATGCGGGGTAACCATGAAATCATTCCCGTAGGCGCCGAGCTGGGGTCGCAGGTCGTCGACCGCGATGAACAGCACGTTGGGCCGCCGCTCGGCAAGCGCGGACAACGGGACAGAAAGGGCGAGAAGCACTGCGCAGACAACATAGTTAAACATCGGGTGGCCCCTGGGGTTGCGAAGCGACGGCAGCGCGGCGGGATATCAAGCGCCCAGCTAGACGTAAGGCTCGGCATGTTACTTTCAATAATTACCACCGTCAACCCCCGGGGTGTCGGGTCCCCAATCCTTGTCGCGAGCCAGCCCCCCGCACAGACTCTGTGTGGCGGTGATTTGACAATAGACCATAATAAGTCTATTTTGTGACTAAATGGAGTTTTTTATATGACTACATTGCAGCTCAGCGAAGCCAAAGCTCATCTTGGCAAATACGCCCGCCTCGCGGCCAGCGGCCAGCGGT
>CBFGVE010000424.1:0-2993 GCA_965651915.1 uncultured bacterium | reverse complement strand
GGGCATTCCCCCGCTGGCGGCGCTGCGGCCGGAGCTGGCGCCGAACGGCCAGCCCTGGCGCGATCCCCTCCGGTGGAGCCTGCTGCTGCTTCTAGGCCTGCTGCTCTGGGCGAGCGCGCTCGCCCACGCGCCCGGCTGGCGCGAGGCGCTCGGACTCACTGGAGGCCTCGCCGCCTCGCTGGGCCTGCTGGCGCTGGTCGCCCGGGGGCTCATGTCGCTCGCCCGCCGCCTGCTGCGCGACCGCTGGCCCCTGGCCTGGCGACAGGGCCTCGCGAACCTCCAGCGCCCCGACAACCAAACCACGACCCTTACCGTTTCGCTCGGCTTCGGCGCCTTTCTGCTCGGCGTGATCGCCCTCAGCCAGCACACGCTGACCCGCCAGTTCGAGACGGTTGGCGAAGGCGAGCGCCCCAACCTCATCTTCTTCGACATCCAGCCCGACCAGGTGGGGCCGCTTGCCCGGCTCATTGCCGACGAGGGCCACGAGCTGGTCGAGACCGCAGCGATCGTCACCATGCGCATCGTCTCCATCGAGGGCCGTAGCATCGCCGAACTGCGTCAGGATCCCGAGCGCGACATTCCGGGATGGGCGCTCTTCCGCGAATACCGCGCCACCCACATGGAACGCCTGCCAGAGCACGAGAAGATCGTAGCCGGCGAGTGGCTGGGCCGGGTACCTGACCGGGCCCGCGAGATCCCCATCTCCATGGAAAAAGGAATCGCCGAAACCCTGGGGTTGAAAATCGGCGGTCGCATCGAATTCGACCTCCACGGCGTGCGACTCCGCGCCTATGTGCGGAGCCTGCGCGAGGTTGAATGGCGGCAGATGCGCACCAACTTCTTCGTGATCTTTCCCGCCGGGGTGCTGGAAGACGCTCCGCAATACCACGCGATGGTCACCCGGGCCGACTCGGCAGCCGATTCGGCCCGGCTCCAGAACCTAGCGGTTCGCGCCTTCCCCAACGTGGCGGCGATCGACCTGCGCACCGTGGTGGGGACGATTGACCGGGTGCTGGGCCGGGCGGCGGCGGCGATGCGGGCGATGGCCCTGTTCACCGGCCTGGCCGGGCTGGCGGTGCTGGCGGCGGCGCTGGGGGCGGGTGGCCACGAGCGGCGCGAGGAGGCGCTGCTGTGGAGGGCGCTGGGGGCCACGCGGGCGCAGATACGCCGGATGGCGGCGGCGGAGTACGCCCTGCTGGGCCTGGTCGCCTCGCTGGCCGGGCTTCTGCTCGCCATCGCGGCGAGCTGGGCGCTCGCGACGTGGGTCTTCAAAACCGACTTCTCGGTTGCCCCTCTGCCCCTGCTCGCCATACCCGCCGGCGTAATCGCCGCCACCCTGGCGACCGGCACGCTGCTAGCCCGCCTAAAAAACTAGCTGTCCCAATCGAAATGCGACAAATCACGGGCTGACCCCTTATTGTCGCATTTAGAGTCAAGCTGCTGCAAGGGAATAGGATGCGACTATGTCTAGGTGGCTATTTCAAGGTATTCGTAGGGTTCGCCGCCGCCCCACTTCCACGAGGGGATGGCGCGGGCGGCGTGGATCTCGGCGCCGAGGCTGCGGGGGATTCGGTTGAGTCCGTTGGTGACCCGGGCGTGCATCGCGAGGCGGGGGACGCCGCGGGCGGCCAGTTCGCGCAGCACCGCCGCCATGAGCTGCTTGGCGCCGCCCCGGCCCTGGCGGGAAGGGTGGACCTGGATGGTCTCCAGGTAGTACATCGCCGGATCGGTGCCGACTTCGGGGTCGAATTCCCGCAGGTAGCCAACCGCCGAGGCGTTGGGGACCGCGAGGGCGAAGCCGACCGGCTCGTCGCCGTCCAGGAGGAAGAGGCCGACGTTGCCGGGGTCGGCCAGGCATTCGCCATAGAATTCCCGCTCCTCCCCGTCGTGCCACGAGGCGGCGAAGCAGCGCGCCTCTAGGTCGATCACGGCGTCGAGAACGTCCGGACCCGGCTCGCGGATGAGCCGGGTGGTGAAGGCAGAGCCTGGCGGGGTATGCATTCCGCGTATCTAGCGCGAAGGCGCTCCGTTGGCGACAACATTTTGGGCCGAACCCTCCGGGTGCCGCGCGACTTCAGCAAAAGGGTTCACAAGTTCCCGCTATGCTGGTAGGCTGGGCTCCTCTTTTTTTAACAACGGGAGCGATTTTGAGAATACTCATCGTAGGCGGCGGCAGCGCGGGACGCCAGCTCGTCGGCAAGCTATGCGGCGAGCAGCACGACGTGGTCCTGATCGACAACGACCAGGGCGTGCTGAACGAGGTGGATGCCCAGTTTGACATCCTAACCCTGTTCGGCAGCGGCTCCAGCCCCGACACCCTGAAGGAAGCCGAGCTGCATAAGGTCGACCTGTTCATCGCGGTCACCAGCCAGGACGAGGTGAACATCCTCGCCGGACTGTACGCCCATTCGGCGGGGGTGAAGCACAAGGTGGTTCGGGTGACCAACCGCCGCTACATTGATGCCGGCGGCCCCTACGACCTGAGCAAGCTGGGCGTCGACCTGGTCGTGAGCCAGAAGACCGAGGCCGCCCGGGAGTTTTTCAACGTTCTGAGCCTTCCCGGCACCCAGGAGGTCGTCCACCTGCTCGACGGCAAGGCGATGGCGGTGGGGCTCAAGGTCCACTTCGACAGCCCGCTGATCCGCGCGCCGCTCAAGGACCTGCCGGAGGCCGAGCTGCTCGGCGGCATCCGCTTCATCGCCGCCGTGCGGGGCGACGAGGTGCTGGTGCCGCACGGCGAAACCCAGTTCATGATAGGCGACTCGGTCTATTTCCTGGGCAGCCCCAAAAGCGTAAGGGCCATGCTCGACTACGCCGACCCCGAACACACCCACTTTGAGAAAATCGTCATCTGCGGCGGCGGCGAGCTGGGCCTGACCCTCGCCCAGATGCTGGAGAAGGGTCCGTTCCGCGTGACGCTGGTGGAAAAGGACGTCGCCCGTTCGCAGTACTGCGCCCGGGAACTCGACCGCAGCCTCGTCATCCGGGGCGAT
>CBFGVE010000423.1:0-2995 GCA_965651915.1 uncultured bacterium | reverse complement strand
CGATGTATGGGGCGATGCCACCAGCGCATCGTTCGGCATGTATGGCCCGGATGGGTTCGATTTCGGCCAGGGCGTGTTCGCCCTTTCCAGCGGAGCGGCCAGCTTCACCCCGGTGGCGGGCGCAACGCTCTCGCAGTTCGGCGGCTATGGGCCCAACAACCGCCTCGCGGCGAACTGGGAATGCGCGATCCCTCTCTCCGCCTTCGGGGTGGACAGTGCGGCCGCTCTCACCAACCTCCATCTGTCCGGCCTGATGGTCACCAAGGACACCGATGGCAGCAACCGCTTCGTCTCCGGCAAGTACCTCGGCGAGAGTGCAACGCTTGGCAACGAGGAGGAGCCCGACGAGTTCGGCAATTTCGCGTTCAGCTTCGTCAACCTCGCCGGCATGCGGGTACTCCCCCCCATCGGGGCCGACGACCAGCTCGGAGTTCCTCGCTCGTGGATCGAGGCCCGGCTTGGCGCCGCCTACGTGCTGACCGAGTCCAGCAACAAGGATGGCGACCGCCTGACCGACCGCGAGGAGTTCTTCGCCGGAACCGACCCCGACGCCGACGACGACCTCTGGATAGAGGGCCTGCTCACCGGACGCCTTAACGTAGCCAAGCACGGCAGCCACTCCGTGAGCTACATCATCGAAACCGCCGACGCCCTCGACTACGAATCGCGCGAATGGAACTGGATCGAGCGCCTCACCACCGCCCGCACCGACGGACTGCTCGCCGATCTACCCAACTACCTGTTCAGCGGCACCAGCATGATCATGCGCGTCAAAGTGCAGGTGCCCCCGACCGACCAGCAGCCCGAAAGCGTCACGGTGGGCGCGAGCCCGGCCGGCGCCCAGTTCAGCCCCGAAGAAATACAGGTCATGCTCAGTGTCTCCGGCAACGGCGTCGTGGAGTCCACCTACACCATCGAGGGCCAGTCGCCCGTCGCCTTCACCAACGGACACGTCATCCTCTTCGGCAGCGGCATGGCCGTGGGCCAGAGCCGCACATTGACCCTGTACGGCGCTACCTCCGGGGGCGTCACCAACCAGCAGGTCTATACCTTCACCCGCGTACCCGCCCACCAGCAGATCGCCTGGACCGGCAACGTGCAGACCGACCCAGCGTCCGGCGCCCTGGACGAAGGCGAAGATCTGACCATTCATTTTGAAACCACCCCTATCGACGCCGCCGTGAACGCCGGCATTGTCTACAGCTCGAACGGCGGGGCCAACTGGACCAGCACCGCGCTGGTCGAGGGCACGTCCAACGCCAGCAACGACACCTGGTCGGTGAACATCGGCAGCTTCGCCGCCGGGGCTACCATCCAGTACGCGCTCGTCGCCTATGACAGCCACGCCAACGCGACCTGGAACAACAATGGCAACAACAACTACAGCATCAGCGTTAGCGGAGGCTCCACCCCCGGCGGGAACCTCCCCTACTCCACCAACCCCACCAAAGGCCAGTACCGCTCCCAGGGAATCGCCATCGACGGAGCGAACACCGGCGGCGAATGGACGGATAGCATGCTGATTGCGCTCGACATGACGAACGACGATCCGCGCACCCTCGGCGACAACTGGACCCTCCACGAAGCGCCCATCGACTTCACCCACCTCTGGGCCTGCTGGGACGACGACAACGTATACCTCGCCTGGCAGCTCGTCGACGTCACCGACGTGGTCGATCCGGCCAACGCCGGCAGCGGCGACCCGATCAACCGCAACGATGGCATCCTCATGTGGATGGTGATCGATACCGGCACTGGCGGATCGCAGGCCGACATGTGGTCCAAGAGCAACCGCTGGGAAGGCGTGAACACCCCCAACTACCAGATCTACATGGCGGGCAGCCTTTGGCAGTCCTACATGTCCCGCGCGGTGGACGGGGCCTTCCCGGTGGATGATGGCGGTGTGAACTACAAGACGGTCGCCGCCTGGGGCATCCAGGCCGCCAAGAGCGCCTCGCTGGTCGCGCCTCACCTCTGGGGCGTCAACGATGTGGACCAGCGCAACGACGGCGAAGGCGCGCTGCGGAACTTCAAGACCACCGGCCACGCCCGCACCGACCGCGACAGCTTCTACGAAATGAAAATACCGATGGCCTCGCTCGGCATCACCCGCGCCCAGCTCGAAAGCGCCGGCATAGCGATGATGCTCGGGGCGGGTGGAACCTCCAGCATGGACAGCATCCCCCACGACGAGACGACCCTCGACACCGGCGGCGTAGAAGTCTGGAACTCCTCCAAAGAATGGGGCGACAACGACACCTTCACCGCCCCCTTCTCCCGCATCGGCCACTAGCCCCCGAAAGGGGTCAGTCATTTATTATTGTCATTTTGGGATGCGGCCAAGCCGCACCGGATGCCGACACGAGGTGATCACGTAACGGTCGCGGTCTTCGGGTCCCCGCTGGGCTCCGGCAGTCCCGATCCTCGTCCTGATCGTGACCTTCGGGCATCGCGTGGCCTGCCCCGGGCAAGAGATATGCCCTACCTCAACCGGCTCCCCTGGCATCGCGGTGAACGGGTTGCCAGCGTTCCGCGCGGGTAATGCAAACGGACCCGACCAGCGGTCGGAGGCGGGCGATGCTCGGGCGGGATGCCGATTAGGCTCCCCTTCACTTTCTGCGCTGGGGCAGGGATGGATTCGGCGGCGCGCAGACTCGCCTGGCCCCGCAGGCGGGTGCTTTTTTCTGAACCTGCCAAGTCTGGCGAGGGGGCTCCTTCGGCTTAGCCGCTGCCGCCTCGGGCTCCTCTCGCCTGCGAGGCTGTGCGGCAATCCTTCGGGCGCGCCGGGCCTTCCCGCGCTCGATATGCTCCACGACGGATCGCTCCATCCACTCGCCCTCATAGAACACCAGACCCTTGGCCTGCTGCGCCTTGGCGAAGGCCGCCGCATTGGCAGCCGACTTTTCGCGCTGGGCCGCCGTCTCAGAGAATTTCGCGGGGAAGTCGGTGACGATGCCGTCCTACGGCCCGACGGGCGAGGGCAACAGGGTCGTCT
>CBFGVE010000422.1:0-3003 GCA_965651915.1 uncultured bacterium | reverse complement strand
GCACCCGTACCGAACGGCTTACCGCTGCTACCTTCCGGTCCTGACGGGGTTCACCGGGGTCCGTTGCACAGAGCCCGACCCTCAACGTTGTCTCCACTCCGCGTCGAGGATCCGCCGTCGGTCTCGCCCGGGAATTCAACCCTGCTAGAGCGGATTTCAGGTCGCCCCGCGATATGCGAGGGTCAGGGCACCGCTAACGCCCCATCTAGCACGGCCGGAACTAAGCTACCCGGTCAGCTCCTGCGGGTCAATGGCCGAATCCCGGCCTGGCGGGAAAGTTCCCCTGTCCGAGCCTTGGACCGACTGCGGAGAGGGATGTCCGAACCTTGGAACCCGTCCGGCTCAGCCGTCGGAGGACGGGCCGAGGAGCGTGCGGGTGAAGTCGGCGTCCACTGAGTCGGAGCCGAGCCAGATGCGGAAGTAGGCCGAGGCGAAATCCGCGCCTTCGATCCAGCCCCGGGACACGCCGTTGACCGACAGTTCGGTTCCGCGGCCAGGCACATAGGTAAGCGCAACCCGGTCGCCCTTTTCCAGGTCGGGGTACCACCCGCTGATGGTTTCCAGCCGCTCGGAAACGGCCTCCATCTCGTCGGAAGATAGCAGCCCTTCCAGATGGCGGCGGGCCGCCCAGCCGAGAAGACTAGAGCGAATTCCGCGGGCATAGACCGCCTCGATTCGCCTCGGAACATCATCCAGCGCATTGTCCGCCTCAACCCCGGGGCCGAGATACAGCGCCGCCTCATAGAGACGCAGCCCCAGCCGCATACGCAGCTCGGCCGTTCCGCGCAGACGAAGCTCCTCGTCGCCGGCTTCACGGACCTGAGGGAAAAGTTCCTCGGCACCGGCGGCACGGGAAGGGGTCGCGGTGGACACCAGCAGCAATGAAAACAAGACTAGAAAGTGAACACGCATGGCACATCGATCCAGAGGTGAAAACGTCTCAGTCATATCGCCGGAAGCCGCCGGACATTACAGAAAGACTGCCACCACCTGCCGGGTACGCTTGCTCCACCCTGCGCCTGGGTAAACATCTACACCGATGCGCAGGGCAAGATCGCTATTGTGAACTGGAGCCGCTCCTAGCTGCCCAAGTGCACAGCTTGGCAGCGTTCCTTGGGATGGATGCCTACAGCCTCGCCCCGAAAAGTCCGGCAAGGAATGCCCCGCCCGACCATACGAAGGAAAAGGCGTTGGTCATGAAAATCAGGAGCAGGAGGAACCACGACATCTGGCTGAGCACCTGGGGCGACAGGTTTTTCAAGGCGGGCACGAAGTCCGAAAGTATGCTCCATCCATCGAGCGGCGGCGCCGGGATCATGTTTAGAACGAACAGGGCGCCATTTACCAGGCTGCCCAGGGACATGATCAGCACCAATGGCGAATCGGGCAGCGTATTGCGCAGCGCCATGGCAAACAGTCCGAACAGGGCGCACAGGACCAGGTTGCTAAGCGGGCCGGCAAATGAAACCGCCGCCGAGGCGTAGCGTCCGCGCAGGCGGCTAGGGTTCACCGGTACCGAGCCCCAAGCAATACCGATCAATAGAAGCATCACCAGCGAAATCCATCCCATCTGCACCAGCGGGTTCAGGGTGAGGTGTCCGCTTTCCGCCGCCGTGTCATCCCCCAGGCGGTGAGCGGTGTAGGCGTGCATGAATTCATGGATGCAAATCGAGAAGGCGACGAGAAGCACCCAGGGCACGTAGACGGCTGGATTTTCAAGAATACGGGTAACGAACAGATTCACACTCACTCCGGGCTAGGATGAGGCCGCACCATGACACAGCCGCACTAGCGCGTCAATCCGGGGGAAGCCCGGTGGCCGGGAAGCTTCATAGACAGGCCGAAAGCGGCAAAATGACAATAATAAATGACTGACCCCTTTTGGGAGGGAAGGGGGATTGACGGGCGGGGGCGGGAGGGAGTACCTTTCGCGGCGATTAATTTCCTAATGTTCAACCGCTTGACCTAAAGCAAGGAGTCGTTCATGGCCCGCACAACTAAGCCCACCGCTTCTGCCCCCACCCCCTGCCCGGAGAAGATACGAATCGGCACGCTCGTCGGATGCGGCCAGAAGGCGCCCGAGTACATCCGCCAGATCCTTCCCCATGGGTTCGAGTCATTCTCGATCACGTTCTGGCAGACGGTTGGCGAGACCGACATCAAGCGGCTGGCGCGCGAGGTGAACGAGGTGCTCGCCGATACCGGCGCGGTGGTTAGCTCGGTCGGCATCTACGGCAACCCGCTCAAGGGCGACGAGAACGCGAAGCAGACGATTGCCGGCTGGAAGACCCTGATCGACAACGCCCACCTCTTCGGCTGCGATATCGTGGCGGGCTTCGCCGGACGCCTGACCGACCTGCCGATCGACCAGTCGATGAAAACATTCAAGAAGGTATTCGGCCCGCTGGCCCAGCAGGCGCAGGACCGCGGGGTGCGCATAGCCTTCGAGAACTGCGACATGGGCGGCACGTGGGAGCGCGGCGACTGGAACATCGCCCAGAACCCCACCGCCTGGTCGATGATGTTTAACGAGGTTCCCAACGAGAACATGGGTCTGCAGTGGGAGCCCTGCCACCAGATGGTGAGCCTGATCGACCCCCTGCCCCAGCTCTACGAATGGCTGCCCCGGGTGTTCCATGTTCACGGCAAGGATGCCAGCGTGAGCTGGGACCTCGTTCGCCGCTACGGCGTCCACGGCCCGAAGCAGTTCGCGTGGCACCGCACCCCGGGATTCGGCGATACCAACTGGGCCGACGTCATCACCGCGCTCCGGTTCGCTAAGTTCGAGGGCAGCATCGATATCGAGGGCTGGCACGACCCGGTCTACCGCGACGAGCTGGAGATGACCGCTCAGGTGGCTTCGCTCAACTATCTCAAGCAGTGCCGGGGCGGCAGCTTCGTGCCTAACCCGGTGGTGTAGAGGAGCGGGGCGACGTAGCTAGGGACTGCCGGAGCGTAGCGGAGACCACCGAAGGTCATGATCGGGACGAAGATGGGGCGCTC
>CBFGVE010000421.1:0-3007 GCA_965651915.1 uncultured bacterium | reverse complement strand
CGCGGAGCGACAGGTTGCAGAAAGCGGCTCAACGCCCGTCTTCATACCGGATCCTCCTGCTTTACACACACTTCGGCCAACAGGCCCCCGCCCTCCTCCACCACCAGATGGGCGCCTTCGAAACGTCCCTCCAGACAGCCCCCCGCGCGGATTGTAAGCACCCCGTCCGCCTTAAGCCGGGCACGGAGACGGCCTTCGAGGGTGACATTGCGGAAAACGGCCTCGCCCTCCAACGCGATCTCGGCTCCGGCCGTGACCTGGATGTCCTCGGCCTTCACCGCATCGAGGCTAAAGCGCGCACCCGGGCCCAGCAGGAGGAGGTGGGTCGCCTCAACCGAGCCCCCATCGAGCTGCCCCTCGAGCAGCAGATCCCCCGCCACCAGGGTCCCAGCGGAAACCACCCCCTGCGGGGTGCCATGGATCTTGCCGCCGGTCCGCAGCGTTTCGCTCCAGGGTCCATCGATGACATGGTCGCCGAGATCGATCACCCCGCGACACTTGGGGCAGTGGGTATTCCGAGGGCGGCCGGAGAGCTTGAAGCGGAACCCGCACTCGTAGCAGGTGAGGTCGTAGCGGGTGGGCTGCACCGTACGGTGGACGTGCTTGGCGCCCAGGCTCCCCTCGGTGGCGGGCACGGGGGTCGCGGCAGCGTCGGGCTCCTTGCGGGCCCCGCTGTGCTTTTCGACGCGCTGCGCCGCCCGGAGGGCGGTAAAGCCGTCGACGATCTCCGCTTTTCGTTTCGCAGCCACGCGGAATGATTCCCCAGGACCGCGAGGACACCCACTCCCAATGGACGGGCATCCCCGCGGCCGGGTTCACATCATGGTGGTTGGATGGCCCTAGCGCTTGAGGCCGGGACCACCCTTGTCGCCGTCCTGCGCGGGCGCGGAGGGGGGAACAGGGGCACCAGCGCCCACCGGGCCGCCGGTGGGATTGACCTCGGACTTGCCGATGAACGTCACGCCGTCCTCGACCGCGAGACGCTTGGACTTGATATCGCCCATCACCTTGGCACTCGACTTCATCTCGATGCGGTCCTTGGCGACCATGTTGCCGTTGATGGTGCCCGCCATGCTGATCGCGTTGGCGGTGATATTGCCCTTGATCTGGCCGCTCTTGCCGATCGTGGCATCCCCGGCGCACTCGAGGTCGCCGTTGAGCTTGCCGTGGATCTGGATTCCACCCGACGTCTTGATCGTTCCCGTGATCTCGACATCCGAGGTGATGACAGACTGATTCGCTGCACTATTTTCCATGGTGTGAACTCCTTGCGGGTTAAACCCAGCCCCGGCAGGAATCAACCCGGGCCGAGCATAGATAGGAACCTGTCATCATCCCAGAAATTGCCCGGCAAACAAGCTGAAATCCGAAAGGTAGAGGCTTGATAGCCAGCACCCGATGCACTACTGTTGGCTGTCCAACCGTTCGGAGAATTCCCTTGCCGATCCGGCCATTTCACCTAGCGGACAGAGCAATACTTTCCAGCAAGCCACCCCCCCCAGGAGCAGCCATGAACGCTTTTCTTTCCGGACTTCTGATCGTGGGCATCTTCGCCAGCGTTTGGTATATCACCCGGGGAATGTAGTGGCCCGCGCTGCCATTGCACTCACCGGCCTGCTGCTGGCTTTCACCGCGCCCCATCTGCCCGCTGCCGAAACCGTCCGGATCGGCCAGCGCGTCGCGGCCTATGCCGGTCCCTCGACCACCAAGCTCGAGGGCTATTTCCCCCCGGGTGCCGACCTGGCAATCCTGGAGGTCCGCGAAGGGGCCTGGGCCCATACCCGATTCGTCTCGGCCAGCGGTACCGAGGTCACCGCCTGGACCCGGCTCAGCGACCTGGGGCTCTCCGCCGAAGCCGCCCAGGACCTCGTCGCCCCAGCCAAAGGCCCGGAACCCGGAAGCATCGTGGTCATCGCCCACCCGGTCCGGGCCTATCTGGAATCCAAGCCCACCCACTGGGCCGACCTGCCGGCCGGTGCCCGGGTGATCGCCCGCGAGACCAGCCCCGACCAGACGGTCATCTGCGAGGTAAACACCAAGGACGGATCCATCCGGGTCATGGTCCGGCTGGGCGACATCGAGGGATTCGAGGCGGCCGCGCCTCCGGAGGCTTCCTCCGCCCAGCGCCTCCAGCGTTGGGGAACGCGGCCGCGCCAAGCTCCTTTCGACTGGACGCCGGTGGCCGCCGAGCGCATGGACTCCCGACTCATGGGGGAGACCGAGCGGCGCACACTCGCCCTCGACGCCTTCACCTGGCAGCAAGCCCACACCGAGCACTTTGTCCTCCACCACGACAACGAAGTCTTCGCCAAGCGCATCGCCCAGATGGCCGAGTACTACTACGACTACATCGCCAGCGACCTGCGCGGTCCCCGCGACCACATGCCAGGGCGCTCGCACATCTTCATCTTCCGCCGGGCCGGATCCTGGGATGCCTTCACCCAAGCCGTGCCCACCGGCGCCGGCGAATGGGCCTTCTCCTTTGTCCGGGGGCCCGCGATGTATCTCCAGCGCAGCGGCGACCCCCGCGACAACGCCAACGTTCTCGCCCACGAGATGTCCCACCTCATCCTGAACCGATTCTTTGCGCGGCCCATTCCTCTGTGGCTCAACGAAGGCCTCGCCGAGTGGTACGGTGAATTCGCCTATTCCGCCTTCAACGGCGTCACCCCAGGGGTGCGGAGCCGCTTCACTCAGATGAAGGCCTCCATGCCCATGCGCGAACAGCTTGCGCTCACAAGCTATCCCCCCACGAAGCGGCAGGTCTCGGTATTCTACGAACAGTCCAAGTACCTCGTCGGCTACCTGCGCATCGTCCACGGCGAGGAACCCTTCCTGCGCTTCATCGGCGCCATCATGGATGGCTCCGACCCCCAGAAGGCCCTGTTGGACTGCACCGGCTTCACCAGCCTCGAAGAAGTCGAACGCGGCTTCCGCAGTTTCGCCCGGCTCTAGCCCGAGTTCCGCAGTTGTTCGGGAGGTTTTGTTGATAATCAAGGACTTACGT
>CBFGVE010000420.1:0-3010 GCA_965651915.1 uncultured bacterium | reverse complement strand
GAGCGGGGCGCGGGCATCCGCCTAGAAGATGTACTTCACGCCGACGCCGTACGCGATGTGTTCGAGGGTGAAGGTGAACGCCTCGGGAGGGCGGTTGTCGCCGCGGAACACGTAGAAGCCGTCGATGTCGACATCCACGTAGCGGATATAGACGTTGACCGAGAGGTCGTCGCGCACCGCATAGTCGCAGCCTCCGGCGAAGTAGGGGGCGGAGGAGTCGTCGAGCTTGAAGTTGCGTAGACCGTTCGCGTACCAGCTCGGGATGGGGTTGAAGGAGTTGCTGTAGTTGGCGTAGCCGATCTCGGCGAAGGGGGTGAAGCGGCTCTCGTTGGGGTAGGCGCCCACGAGATAGAACAGCCAGCTCTTCATTTCGATATCGCCGTCGCCACCGCCGTCATCCACCGTCGCGACTTCGAGGGCGTCGTAGCTGATGCCTGCGCCCAGCTCGATCCGGCCCACCCGGGTGAGGACCTGCGCGTAGGGGCGCAGCGGCATGTAGTCCTGTTCGGCGTCGAGCTTGTAGATGCTGCCGATGAACGAGCCGTCGAATGGCCGTCCCTTGGTGTCGGCCTGAAGGTCCACGTGCAGGATGCGGGTGCCCAGCTCGAAGCGGAAGGGGCGCTCGTCCTCCAGCGGGATGAGGATGTCGTCCAGCTTGGGGGTGGGGGCGGGCATGTCTGCCAGGACTGGGGTGTCGGTCTCAGATATGCTCTCGGCGGGTGGGGTGGGTTCCACAGTCTCGGCGAGGCCGGGAAGGGTGATCAGCAGGATGGAGGAAACAGCGGAGGCGAGCAGGTTTTTCATGGCGTATGTATCCTCCAGCGCTTGAATTGTTTCAAGCGCAATTTTAGGGGTATGGCCGCGCTACTCTTTCATTGACTTCTGGATACGGCTCCGTTTGGATTTCGCCATGCCAAGGCCTCCGCGAATTCCGCTGCTCTACCTCCTGCTTGGGCTTGTCCTGCTTTCCGGGGGGTACTTCCGCAGCGCGGGCCTGTTCCGGGGGCTGGAGCGCGGCGTGGTTTTCCACCCCGACTCGCCCAAGCAGGTGATGATGCTGGGAAACTACCTGCATGGTAACTACGTGCAGTACTACGACAGCCACTTCTACGACGGCTATCCCTACGGGCTCAACCGCATCGACGAGGGAATCATCCGCGCCGCCCTGCTGGCATGGCGTCCGCTGGCCACCCATCTGAGGCCGGCCGACGCCTATTCCTCCATCCCCACCCGGCAGCAGCTCTACTACTGGGGCCGGGTGCTCCGGGTCCTTTATGGCCTCGCGGTGGTGGCGCTGCTCTATGCGGCGGTTGCCAGGCTGGCCCGCAGCCGCTGGGCGGGCCTTGGGGCGTCGGCGCTCTATGCCCTCGCCCCGCTGGGCGCCACGGTGAGCCACAGCGTCACCGGCGACATCGGGGTGGATCTCTTCATGGCGGTGGCGCTCTACTGCGCGGCGCGGTATGCGGCGGGCGGACGCTTCGCGTGGCTGGCCGCGCTCGCCACCGCCTGCGGCATGGGCTTCGCCTGCAAGTTCCAGGGCCTGCTGGGTCTCTGGCTGGGCGGCGTCCCCCTGCTCATGGGACTGCGCGGCCTGGCCCGGCCCGTACGCGCGCTGCTTCTCCGTTCGCTGAGCATGGGCGCGAGCTTCCTCGCCGGCGCGCTGCTGCTCAATCCGGCGCTCGTCCTCGATCCGGACAAGACCTGGCGCAACATGCGCACCAACTTCACCTTCATCAAGAACTACGGCGTTGACCCCGCGTTTCTCGAAAAGCCGCTGGCCGAGCGGGCGCTCTTCGGACTCGGACACAACATCCCCCGCGTCGCCGAAAGCCTCGGCTACGGCCTGCTGGCGCTTGGCGCGGTGGGGCTGCTGCTGGCGCTTGGCCTCGTCTGGCATACCTTGCGCCACCGGGCCGAATCCGACGAGGACCACGCGCAAGACCGTGCCGCGGCGGTTGCGCTGGCTGGGGCGACGCTCCCCTGGATCGCGCTGCTTCTGGCCACCGCGCTCAAGCCCGCGGTACAGCCCTTCCACTTCTCCTTTCTGGTGCCTCTGCTGGCCTTCGCCGGTGCGGCCTGCCTTTCACCCCGCTTCGCCGGGAGCCTGCGCCTGCGACTGGCCTGCCTGGCGCTGCTGGCCGCCGCGCTGGCGGAGCTGACGCTGGGCAGTGTGCGCGAGGACTTCTTCTGGCGGCGCCCGGATACGACCGCCAGCGCCGGGGCGTTTGCCAAGGCGGTATCCGACAGCGGCGCATTCCACGGCTCCCGCACCGCGACCGGCAGCCGCGTCATCAAGTCCTTCCATGCCGAACCCGCCAGCCTGTCGGTCTTCCGCAACCGCCCCTCGGGACTGGAGCACAGCCGGGCCGACTGGTGGAGGGAACACGCATTGCTTCCCGTGCCCGCCGTGCCCCTGGATAGTTCGGCGCACTGGATCTTCATGAACGGCCCGGTGCTTCCCCGCAGCGACCGCCTGTTCGCGGTGCCGGCGGCGGGGCCGGGCCTGGTGGACCGAATGGGCGAGGGAGGCAGGCCCCTGGTGGTGCCGATCTCGGGAAGCCCACGCCCCTGGACCCGCCGCACCCTGGTGTTCCATGGCGAGGCGCCGGCGCTTGCGATAGGGCTGCGCAGCGGGCGCTGGCCGGTACGCTACGACATCGAGATGGACGGCCTACCCCGGCGCAGCGGGTTCCTTCCGCCACACAGCCAGACCCAGGTTCCGTTCGAGGGCTACCGGGTTGCCCATGCCTATGCGTCCAGCGAAAACCTGCCACCGGTACAGGCGGTCCGCCTGTGGCTCCGGGCCGAGCTGGGACCGCTCTGGGCCACGGTGCTGGCCGCGCCAGAGGAGCAGGCTCAATATGAGCGGCACGGGCCGAATCCCCACCTTGCCGAAACAGCGAGCCTGCCTGCAGTCCTCCCGGATGAGCTGCGCCGGGAACTAGAGACGCTGCTTTACCTTGGCGGCAGCGAGCCGTTTGCGCTCGAAGCCACGCCCCAGGTACTGCCG